>NZ_JASJHV010000070.1:0-9914 GCF_037625555.1 Lacinutrix sp. | reverse complement strand
CCACCACGCATAATATTAAATAATGTATTGGCAAAATGACGTGTATCTCTTAAACTATCTGCTGAAACCTGAATTGCATCAGAAGCAGCATTTAATTCTACTAAACGTTTTGTTCCAAAAGCAATATTTTTATTTACTGTATCTTTTAAGTTATTATCTTCTCTAATTTGCTTAGATAATAATGCAATGTCTGAATGATTTTGATTTACGTTGGCAACTAGCATCCATTCTTTAGAAGAATTCTCTAAAAGCTCTATTTCGGTAGAAACAAAATAAGCTCCTTTTTCTGCTTTTATATCAATTTCTTGAGTTATATCTTTTTGTGATCTAAAATTATTAAGCTGTAATGAAGACAATAAATACTTTGGGTTTTTTAAACCAAGAGACCAAACAATATTTGCTTTTAGAGCTTCACTCGCTTCTGCATTATCTACAAGAATAGCGCTAAGTGCAAATATTCCAAGTCCTGTAGACTCTTCTAATTCATTGCGCTTGTATGCATCTACCAAATTACTTGATTGGTTTTGAGTATCACTTCCTATACTTGCTGGTAAAATATTTTGAATACCATCTAGAAGAGTAACATTAATACTTTCGTTAGAAGTATTAATTAATTTAGATTTTTTTACGAAACCAAAATCATTACTCGAGCTCCATTGATATCTAAATGTTAGTGATAAATCGTGATTTATTTCCTCAAATATTATTTTATTACCATACCTGTTTTTGTAAACATTCTGAGTTGTAACATACCTTCCAAGAGATCTGATTGCTAATGGTTCCCACATGTAAACTTGACCATTTTTTAGGACTTTAAAAATAGATTTGTTACCTGTAATATCAGCAGATTCTGTAATTTTATCATCTGTATAATATGGAAATAAAGCATATTCAGAGTTTTTACGACCTGCTGTTAGCCCTCCACTACTTGAAATAAACATCCAGTGATTAGAGTCACTAACTATACTCATAAAAAACGGACGAATCTCATCGCTATTAGATATTTTATAATAGTTATCGTTATCTATAACTACTTCTTTTAAAGTTGTATCTGTCTTAATCGTTTCTTTATTATTACTATCCATTATTGTTGCTTAGGTAAAACTTTAATTATTAACCTTTATGCTTTTAAAAATTTAGTTTGCATAAAAGTTAAATTATTCTTTGCTGAAAACAGGCAAAGAAATATGACTTGTAATATTAAATAAGACATATTATCTCATTAGTAATAATATTATATTAATAGGAGAGTCTAATTAGACTCTCCTATTAATATAATATTATATAAATTTTATTTCCCTAGTTATTACTAAATGTGATGTTATCAAAATAAATGATATCATCAGCTGTACGTGCTATATAATCTGGGAATACAATTATTTGATCTACTCCGTTAGTTTCACCTAGACCAATATAACTTGAGAAATCGAATGTTAATTCTTCCCATTGATTAATAAGTGTGTTTACTACTTTTAATTCTGGTTGTGCTCCACCTGAAGGTGTTGCAAATTTAATTCCAACATCACTAATCTTAGTTTTATAAACCATAATCCTAACAATTGCATTAGAAGCAGAAATATCCCAAGCAATACCCATTGTACCATGAACTGTTTCTGTACCCACATAAGGCTGTCCTGCTTGTAAAGCTGTGATTTTGGCAACTTGAGCTGAAGTATTAATACCTGATGCATCAGGATTTACCACAAACTCTAATGGTGGATTACTATCATTTTCAAAAACATTCCAAGACCAATTAGCTCCAAATCCATTAGTTTCAAAATCTACAGGTAACGAAAGGTCGTAAGCGCCTCCGCCACCTCCTCCTCCTGGAGCTTTGTGGAAGTAGATGTTGTCTAAATAAATATCATATGAAGCAGTATTACCAGTACCATCACTATTAAATTGTCCATCAAATTTAATTTGTATTAAAGAATCCCATGTCATTCCAGTAAAGTCTGCAATTGGAATATCTATACTACTCCAAGATCCTGCAGTAGTTGGAACTACTACTAAAGTTTCAATTGCACCAGTTCCTGAGTTAATAGGACTTACTTTAACTTGTCTATCTGAACCAGCTACCCATATGTCTACATGTAAAAACTCCATAGCAGAACCGTTTTGTACGGTTGAAGAAAAGTCTGTACCTTGATAATTAAAGTTTGGATATGCAAGCGAAAAGTTACCATCTCCTGGATCGTAAGTTGTATTCACCATCATATGCCCAGATTGTGTCCAATTAGGATCGTAAGTATTTATAGCAATATTAGTATATGTATCTCCATAAATTGATATTACATCAGCTGCATCTCTAGCTGGTGGAACAGGTGCAGAAGTTGTTGGAGCTGTTGGAGCTGTAATAACTTCTACCATTCTTGTTACTTGTGTTGCTGCGTTTCCTGCTGCATCACTAACATCATATGTAATATTGTACAGACCTAACGTGTTAACGTCTACTGTATCACCACCAAAAGTAATGTTACCAGAAATATCACCATCTATATTATCTGTAGCAGATGCACCTGGTTCTGTGAAAGTAGAACCTAGTATAACAGTCATACTTGCATTACCATTTAAAGTAATAGTTGGAGCTACGTTATCTACTGTTGGTATTTGAACGATATCATCTACATAAAAAGTTCCAGCTGTTGTTCCTGGTCCATCAACAAACATTGTAATCTGAGAAAAGCTAGCTGCAGAATCGAATGTGAAAATCATTTCTTCCCATCCTGTACCACTATGACTTACTGATGTTTCAACATCTGCTCCAGTACCTTGTTCTAATTTCATTAATACGTCTATGGGTGCATTAGACCAAAAATTAATTTTAATAGTCTTATCTGTACTCAAGCTTAAAGACGCACCTAGTTCGAAAAATAAACCTTCAAAATTAGCACCAATATTTGTTATTGCTCCAACATTAGAGGCAACAGAATTTGTTCCTGAAAGGTCAGGATTTTCAACAACATCGAATGCAGCACCATTAAAAGTTGTTGCCTCATAAATTACCAAACTGCTATCGAAAGTAATTGGAATTGTAATTGCTTCAGGTATAGCTATTGTAATTGTATCTTCGAAAGTATCAGTAGCTCCTGAGTTATTCATTGCTTTTAATACAATAGTATAAGTACCTGAAGGATACATTTTTATTGGATTAATTTCGGTAGACGTACTTTCATCTCCAAAAGACCATGAATAGTTGTCTGCATTTGTAGATGTATTAATGAAAGTTACTACACCTGTAGCTTGACTAATTGTGTGAGTAAAACCAGCTTCTACTATAGGTAAGGTTGCTTCATCATCTTCACATCCTGTAAAAGATATAGCGAGTATTAGTAATACAAATATTTTGGTATTTTTAATTAAGTGTTTCATGATTCTCTTTTTTTTAATATTTATTATTGTTGGTAAACTCGCACATAATCTACAAGCATGGTTTGTGGAAAGACAGTTTCAGAATTTGGAGCTCCAGGAAAATTACCTCCTACAGCTAAATTCAAAATAATATAAAATGGATTATTAAATACCCACTCTCCAGGCACATCTGCTGGAGTTATTTGTTGATATAAAGCATCATCTACATAATAGTTAATATAATCTGGTGTCCATTCTATACCAAATACATGAAAACCTGTATCAAAACGATCGTTTTCTAATGTATATTCTTTTGTTACTGCTTCACCGGCAGAATATCCTGGTCCATGAACGCTTCCAAAAACTGTGTCTGGATTATCTCCTAAATATTCCATAATATCAATTTCACCGCATTGAGGCCAGATATTAGTTTCGCAATCACTTCCTAATAACCAGAATGCAGGCCAAAGTCCTTTACCGTAAGGGACTCTAATTCTAGCTTCAAAACGACCATGAGTTTGCTCAAACAAACCTTGTGTTGTTATTCTAGCAGAAGTGTATGAAGAACCGTTGTAGGCTTCTTTATTTGCACTGATTAATAAGTAACCGTTTTCAACTTTTATGTTTTCTGTTCTATCTGTATAATATTGAAGCTCATTATTTCCCCAACCATTATTACCAGTCCCAATCTCATAATTCCAAAGCGCACTATTAGGAGCGCCTTCAGCATCAAACTCATCTGACATTACCAAATTTGTAAAATTGGTAACAGTCTGTGTTTCGTCTGTAGAGCAATTTGTTATTGTTAGAAATAACAATGCTATAAAGGGTATTGAAACAACCTTGATAAGACTTTTAATTTTATTCGTTTTATTCCTCATTTGTTTATGTTTTAAATTTTATTGGTGGAAATAAACATTATCTATATAAAAATTACTTAATGATGATCCATTAATGTTTTCATATATAATTAATCCTATATTATTTTTATTTGTAAGTGTTAATGGAACATCTACAGTAATCCATGTGTCAGGCTGTACTTGAGATACATCGACAAATATTTGTTGTCTTGTATCATCTCCTCCATTATCAATTTGGTTAGCTCCCCAATCCTCAATAGAGATTAAAAAGTCGAAATCGGAAGGTACATTATCTGGCACATACATGTTTAAATGAAAATGTGTCATACTTGAGGCATCTAATGTAGGGCTAGACATTGCTGTACCTACATAATTAAAGTTTGTATAACTTAAAATATTATCTCCATTTATTGCGAAATCTGCAGATCCAGTTGTTGAACCAGGTGTCCAAAAGCCATTATAATAATCTACTGGTACATTAGTATAAGTATCACTAAAAACTGAAAGCACAGTACTTGGATCTAAAGTTGGCGTTGGTGCAAACTGAAAATCACCAACCGAATTAACAGTAAGAGTGCCTTCTGCAGCAACTCCTCCTAAAACAGCTGTGATTTCTGCTGTACCTATTCCAATTATAGATACAAGTCCTAATTCATTTACAATTGCAATATCAGTATCTGATGAAGTAAAAGTAAAATAAGAAGGTGCTGCTGATACAGTTTGATTCTGTCCGTTAGCTAAATTAAAAGTTTGTGTAAGACCTGTTACAGTAATTGGAGATCCTATAAATGCTGTTTGTACAACATCTTGACCATTAAATATTGCAGGTCTTGGTTGCGCTATTGTTTCTAATTTTTCAAATCTTAATTCATCAATCCAAAAAGTATAGCCTCCTTCGTCAAAAGAATTTTCTGCTCCTTCTGCATACCAAAACATTCCTTTTTCTTGATTTAGTTTAGAAGCATCTGGTATAGCTATTACATATTTAGTCCAAACAGTTGTTAAAGGCAAGTTTTGCATTGTAACTTGAAATTTGTTATTAGTTTCACCATTTATACCAAAACCAATTTCATTAATATCTGCTCCTTGAGATGCTTTCGCCCAAAAAGTTAAAGCATCATATTGTGATAAATCACGAGGTGCTAAACTTGGAAAAGTTGCTCCACCATAACTAACACCAAATTGTGGTATATCGAAACGCATAGATGCAGATCCTAAATATTTTTCATTGAAATCTACAGAAAATGCTTCGGCAAAAGACCCTCCAAAAGGAAAATAATCTAATCCACCTTGAAAATTATCTGTAAATATTTCTCCTGTTGTTGAAAAAGTTGCAAACTCAGCTTCATCAGACAGTTCTCTCTCACAGCTTATAGCTGTTATAAAAATCAGCCCTATACAAAGGAAGATTTTTGGATAAATGTTTTTTCTAGTTTTCATTTTTCTTTTTTTTAATTGCCAATGTTAATATGTATATATGTTCTTATTTCCCACTCGCTACCATTACCAAACCCAACAGGACTTAATATTGGTGATGCTGCAAATTCTGATGCTCTTTGATTAGGCAAATATCTTGGTGAATTTTCATCCATTGAACGCCAAGTTCCACGAATTCCAATTTTTGTACTTGGTAACACAAACCAACCCGGTTTACCTAAAGTTGTAGATATATCTAGCATTGTTTGCACTGGGTATGTAAGGTTAAAATCACGATGGTAATCAAAAGGTCCCCAATCGTTCAGTTTTAACTGGTGGACAATTTTAAATTTCTTATATATTACTCTAATATCTCCTCCAAAACGGTTAATAGTTCTTAAATCATCACCATTTGCTTGAGCATTACCAACATAGAAGTTAGCAATAAGACCTAAATCTGGATTTACTTTTGATACCATTCTTGAATTTACTTCCCATAAATCTCTTGCAGGTGCTGCATTTGCGAAAGCAAAAAATGAACGATCTGCTAAAAATCCAATATGTGCATCTTGAGCTGTTGGATGATGACGATATACAAAACCAAGATTCATTGCGAATTTTGCGTCTTCAGATCTATCATTATCCCACTCGTACATCCATGTACCTGGTGTTGGATCGTATGTTAATAGCATTTCTCCTGCTGTTGTCTCTCTATTACCTCTTACTGCAAAAGGATCACTAATTACGTTTCTTAGTCTTCCAGGACCTCCTACCATATCATTTGGCATTGCTGCAACTAGTGGCTTTTGCCATAAAAAGTTTGGTGCTAGTTGGAAATTACCCATTGAGTAAGTAAAACCTGCTAATACATTAGTTTGGTTTCCACTTCCACTATCTTTTAGTTTCCAACCTGTAAAAGTTTGTGTAGCATCTGCGCCACCATTTGCAACTAATCCCATAATCGCTCCTTGGGCATACATTTTAAATCTACCACCTGCATATGTGATTTTAGCTTTTCCACCCCAATTATCTTTATTATTTACTTCATCTTCGTATACTGTATAATTTCCTGTTGAACCAGTAACATTTTGATATGTACTTCCATTTAAAGGGTTTCCTGACCAAATACCACCTAATGATAATCCGAATTTTCCAAAATCTCTTTCTACAACAACAGTTCCTCTTTCTGTAGGCCATCCTGGAATTATACCACTTGCTACTTGATTAGCATTTAATATTCGTTGCCCATTATCATCAAATTGAAGTTCTGTATCTAAATCTCTATGATATATACCAGTAACATCCCAATTACCAATTTTACGTCTATATTTTAATAAAGCTGTAGGATTGGCTCCCCACCAAAGTTGAGGACCAAAAGCAGCCTTTAAACCATTTAAAGACCCTTTTCCATCTATTTCGACACCTAAAATTTCTCCATTATAAATGTCTAAGTTTGGGCCATAATTTGCTTCTGGATATAAACCAAAGAAATCTCCTTCGTATTGCCAATGATAATGTCCTGTTCTATAAAAACCTCTAACATCTACATCTTTAGTTTTCCACTCGAATTCTGCGTTATAAACTTGAACTCTGTTAGGGTCGGCTATGTTTACATTTCCATCATCTGAATTAACATCGAATCGCCTTCCTCTATTTTCATAAAAGATTTCATCTATAGGATTCTCTGCAACATTACCTAGTATGTTAAAGTTAACTTCTGCTCTCATATTTGCAGCAGGATTACCTTCTACTCCTATAAAGTAAGATTGCATGTGATCGAAACCTAATTGATTTGGATAAACCTGATTATTTGGGTCTGCTGTTTCTGGAGTAGTAATTAGTGTACCTCCTGTATTAAATGTTGTAAATTCTGCTCTTAAGTTACTAAGACGCACTTTATCTCCATTCCCACCTAATGCAGCTTTATCACCTCTAGCTCTTAAAACTGCATCCATTAAATTGATATTCTTAAAATGGTTGTCGATAAAATTTTGATCTACGCCATCTAAGTATGGATTTACTTGATGTGCTTCTTTTAAAGAATAGTATGCTGCTCTAGGATACAAATCATATAAACCTCTTGAATCTGTTGGCCCTTTAGCACAAACACCAAACCATTCTTCATTCATATTATTTGATCCATTTTCCATATCGTGAGGATAACCTCCATTAGACCAAGTTGCATCATTATCATGAATGTCTAAATTTTTTGTTTGACCGGTTTTCCACCATCCATCACTAAATTGGAATGTAAATCCTCCGATTGAATTATTAGCTTTTCCTACGCCAGCAGCGTTTTCGTAAATTTCTTTCCAATTACCAACCATATAATAAGCTTGAGCTTTCTGGTCTTCCTGATTAGATAAAGCGTTAAATGAATCTGCACCAAACTCAGTAAACATGATAGGCTTGTCTAACTCGTCTCTAACACGTGTAAAAGCATCTCCAAAAGAAACACCTCTATACATGTTTGTACCATATATATCTATGTCTTTACATAAGTCTGCTACAATGTCTGCAAACAGCAAATCTCCATTACAGATAGCTACAGGATGAGAACCTCCATTGATTGATTTTATTTTTAATGCTGCGTCATTCATCAACTTGTACATTGGTCTTCCACGTTTTTCACCAACTGCTTTCCTTTTTTCTTCTTCATCGGGAAAACCTTCAGTTTCTGCACCAGCCCAAAATAAACCATAGTTGTTTTCATTTCCTAAAAGAAACATTAAAAGACCTGGTGTGTTTTTGAACTCTTCAGCAAGTTGAGATATCTCATCCATAAGTATGGCTTGAGTTTTTTCATCTCTATAATCTGTAACAGGCGTCCAGTTTCCTTCTATTGTTAGGCCATATCGCCCAAAAGAATGATTAAGCATTGTGTAAATACCATAGTTCTCATATATATATTTAACCCATTTTGGTTGTATTCCAGTATATTGACGAATAGCATTTATTCCCATGTTTTTAAGAAGCCCCATTTCTTTATCTAATGCTGCTTTAATATCGTCGTCTGATTGTTTCCATAAACTGTATGAATAATTTTTACCAATTGGTACGTAGCCCCAATTCATACCATTAATCATGAAGTCTTCTCCATTAACTAATAGTTTCATTCCATCCCCATTTTTCTGAACAGCCACTTTGTTTACTTGAGCTAAAGCTATTGTTGCAAATAAGAAAAATATTAATCTTAAAAAGTTGTTTTTCATTGCGTTGTATTTTTTTTATTTGTTAAGTTTTAAATATTTCTGGTTATTATTTTTGTAAATTTATACCAAAATAATATGAAATATCTAAAACTGACCCCTACAAAAAACATACACAACAATAATAAGGCTAGAATACTGCGAAATCCTCAATAAATATCTTTAGAGCCTAGTTGTTAAAGACTTGCAAAAAGCCAGATTTAATTATAAAATTCACAAATGTTGTGGTAATGTATGGTTATTTTGATTGTTAGTATTGTAATTATAATTCTATGATGTAGTTTGCTAAACTTGTTTTATGAGGTAAATTCATTTTTTTTCTTAAGCGATATCTTTTAACTTCTACACTTCTTGCAGATATATTTAACAATGGAGCAATCTCTTTAGATGATAGATTAAGTCTTAGATAAGCACACAATTTAAGATCGTTTGGTGTTAGAATACTATGCTCTGCTTTTAGTTTCTTTAAAAAATCTTTATCAGCGTTATTAAAGGCTTCTTGAAAGAACTTCCAATCGTCTGTATTGTTTATGTTTTTATCGATAATTCTTATTACAGACTTGATATTTAAATTAGCATCCTTATTATTTAGTTCACTTTTAATAGTATTTAAAAATTCATTCTTTTTAATCATGCTCATTGTAGAGATTGCCAATTCTCTACTTTTACTATCGATATCTTGTTGTAATTTTAAATTTTCGAAATGCATTTGTTGTTGTTTATTCTCTAATTCTTTATGCTCTAGGTCTCTTTCTGCCTTAAAAATAACCTTTTCTCTTAGTTTTTTATGATAGCCATTATAAAAATGGTGTAGTATAAATACTAACAATATAAAGACTAAAATATAGACTGATACTGCTAGATTTGAATAATACCAGGGCTTATTGATATAGAATTGGAAACTCGCATTGTTTATTGAAGTGTTTTCTCCGATCCTTGCCCTCACATTAAACGTGTACTCACCAGACGGTAGATCCTCATCAAGTACACTGGACGATGTAGACCAATCACTCCAATTTTTCTATATACCATCTAATTGATATTGATACTCTACAACCTTAAATTTATTGAATTGCTT
>NZ_JASJHV010000069.1:0-39399 GCF_037625555.1 Lacinutrix sp. | reverse complement strand
GGAAAAATAGTAGTGTGCCATCCTGGTATTACAGATGTTGCGAAATCAAAAGATACAATTGTATGTACCGATAGTACTAATGGTGTTGCTAAACCAGCAAGCACTAAAGAAACTTCCTCAAAACGTTGCCAATCTTTAGCTCTACCTGTCCAACCGAAACTTAATAAACTATATATTTTCTTTTGAAATGGCTTGATAGCTCTATCACGTAACATTGCGAAATCTGGCAATAAACCTGTCCACCAGAATACTAGAGATACGGATAGATATGTCGAAATTGCAAATACATCCCAAAGTAATGGTGAATTAAAGTTTACCCAAAGTGATCCAAATTGGTTTGGTATTGGTAGAACCCAATACGCTAACCATGGACGACCCATGTGAATAATTGGAAATAAACCTGCTTGTACAACAGAGAAAATTGTCATTGCTTCTGCAGAACGGTTAATTGCCATTCTCCATTTTTGACGGAATAATAATAGTACGGCAGAAATTAAAGTTCCTGCGTGACCAATACCAACCCACCAAACAAAGTTAGTAATATCCCAAGCCCAACCAACGGTCTTGTTTAATCCCCAAGTTCCAATACCAGTTGAAATTGTATAAACCATACATCCAACTCCCCAAAGAAAAGCAACTAATGCGATTGAAAATACAATCCACCATTGTTTGTTGGCTTTTCCTTCAACAGGTGCTGCAATATCTACAGTTACATCGTGGTACGACTTGTTGCCTGTGACTAAAGGTCTTCTAATAGGTGCTTCGTAATGAGACGCCATAATCCTTTTATAAGTATTCGTTAATTAATTTTTTTATGCTTTCGTGTTTCTCACTTTAGTATGATACTGAACATTAGGTTTAGTACCAACACTTTCTAGTAAGTGATACATACGATCGTCTTCTAAAAGTTTTGCAACTTTACTTTCTTTATCGTTAATATCTCCAAATGCCATTGCTCCATTGCTACAAGCAGAAGAACATGCTGTTTGAAATTCTCCATCTTTAATAACACGTCCATCACGTTTTGCATCTAAGATTGTTTTTTGTGTTTTTTGAATACACATAGAACATTTCTCCATGACACCACGAGAACGTACTGTTACATCTGGGTTAATTACCATTCGACCTAAGTCGTCATTCATAAAATAATCGAACTCATCATTCCCGTTATAAAGGAACCAATTGAAACGACGTACTTTATAAGGACAGTTGTTTGCACAATATCTTGTACCAACACAACGGTTGTAAGCCATATGGTTTTGACCTTGTCTACCATGTGATGTTGCTGCTACTGGACAAACAGTCTCACAAGGAGCATGATTACAGTGCTGACACATTACTGGCTGAAAAGCAACTTGTGGATTATCTGCAGCTACTTCTAATTCTCCAAAACCTCCTAAAGAACCATTATCACTAAATAAGCCTAATCCATCAAAACCTTCTTTTTTAGCATCATCAGCTGCGAAAGAATCTTCAGATGAATAATATCTATCTATACGTAACCAGTGCATATCGCGACTTCTACGTATTTCTTCTTTTCCTACAACAGGAACATTATTTTCAGCATGACATGCAATAACACAAGCACCACATCCTGTACAAGCATTTAAATCAATAGATAAATTGAAATGATGACCAATAGAACGATCAAATTCATCCCATAAATCAACCTCAGGTGAAGTTATTTCCACCTCTTCATGATTTAATGATACAGTAGGGATTTTATTCCACACTGTCCTATCACTGGTATTAAAAATTTCTAGAGTAGTTTCTTTAATGATGTCTCCACGACCCATTAAAGTGTTTTGCAACTGTACGCAAGCAAACTCATGCATTCCAGCAGCTTTTGTAATTGTTACTTGTTGAATATTATTAAAACCTTGGTATAATGTATATCCATTAACACCAGTTTGCATTTCTTCTTTTAAACCTTGTGATTTACCATATCCTAAAGCTAAACCAACAGAACCTGAAGCTTGACCTGGCTGAATAATTACTGGAACAGTTAATTTATTACCATTTACTGTAATTTCTGCATAACTACCATTTAAAGCTCCTGTTGCTTCATGCTCGTTAACCAACTCTAATGCTTTTGCATCTGAGGCCGAAACAGTTAAATAGTTATCCCAAGATGTTCTTGTAATTGGATCAGGAAACTCTTGTAACCAAGGATTATTTGCTTGTTGCCCATCTCCCATACCTACTTTAGTATATAAAGTAAGTTCCATTCCTGTTGATGTTGCACTAGCAGCTAAAGCTCTTGCAGCATTACCAGAAGGAGTTTCAATATTTTTTTCAGAAACTTCAGCAGTTTCTTCAACTATATTACTTGAAGATTCTGACATAAATGATCCATCATGTAACGCTTGGTTAAATGATGCTCCATTTAATATTTGAGAATTCCAAAGTTCTTTAATATAGTCACTATATTTAACATCATTACCATTCCAAAGTAATAGTGACTCTTGAAATTGTTTTGTATCGAATAAAGGACGAATTGTTGGTTGAATTAAACCAAAATGACCTTTCTTTAATTCAACATCTCCCCAACTTTCTAAGTAATGAGGAGCAGCAGCAGTATATTCTGATACTAATGCAGTTTCGTCTGCTTTCATAGAAAAAGCAACTGATAAATCTGTATTCTTTAATCCTTCAGCAAAATCTGAAGCATTTGGTAATGTATATAATGGATTAACTCCACTCATAATAAGCGCACCAACCTTACCTGCTTTCATATCAGCAATTAAAGTAGTTACAGACTTATCATTTCCTTGTCTTGTTTTTATTGGACTTTTAGGATTAAACGCTTTACTATTAAGCTTTTCGTTAATCTCTAAAACAACAGTTTGTGCATTTACATCTTGAAGACCTGTAACAACAACACCATTACTTCCTGCTTTATCAAGCTCTGAAGCAGTATCTTGAACCGCCTTTTCTATGTTAGCTGGTAAGCTTCCTGAAAAAGAACTACCAACTAATAGGCTGTGTAATTTTGCTAAAGCTAATTTTTGCTGACTTGGTGTTAGAGGCACACGCTTATCTGCATTTGCTCCAGCTAAAGACATATTAGATTCGAACTGAATATGACGAGACATTTTTCCATTAGTTGGAACACGTCCTTTAGAATATCCAGAATCAAAACCACCACCTTGCCAATCTCCTAGGAAATCTGCTCCAAAAGCAACAATAGTCGATGCTATTGAAAAATCGTAATCCGCTAAACCTCTTTCATTATATTTAGTCTGAAAAGCATCTAATGCAGTAGACTCTGAAACAGCGTCATAAACTACATGATTTACATTTCCGTATTTTTCTTTAAATTCTGCTATCAATTTAGATGTTGAAGGACTCGCAAAAGTTTGTGTTAATAATACAATTTGCTTTCCTGCAGCTTTTACAGCATTTAATTTTTGAGTAGTTTCAGAAGTAAATGTTGACCATGAAATAACCCTTTCACCTTTCATTGGGCTTTGCACTCTCATGCTATCATATAACCCTAAAACCGATGCATTAACCCTTGCATTCGCACCAGCATTAGTAGCGCTAAGGTTATTGTTTTCAATTTTTATTGGACGACCCTCTCGAGTTTTTACTAAAACACTTGCAAAATCAAAACCATCTGCTACTGTTGTAGCATAGTAATTTGCAACACCAGGAATAATAGAATCTGGTTGCACTACGTAGGGAATTGATTTAATTACTGGACCTTCACATGCAGCTAATGAAGCTGCAGCTGTACTAAAACCAACATACTTTAAGAAATCACGACGCGTTGTAGATGAAGCCTCTAATGTTTCCTTGTCTCCAAGAAAATCGTCTGTAGGAATTTTATTTACAAATTCGTTTTGTTTTAGCGTCTCAACAATAGAGCTATCTTTTAGCTCTTCAACACTTTTCCAGTATTTCTTGTTTGATGACATATTATATAATTGAATTACTTCTTAATTTATTTATTTTTTTTATTGTATATCCTTTATTATTAGGAAATACTGGCAACTAATATCTAGTAATGACACTTACCACATTCTAATCCACCCATCTGCGCTGCAGTTAATTGCTCAACTCCATATTTTTTAGAAAGCTCTTCGTGAATTTTAGTGTAATACTCGTTATCTTTTACTTTAACATTTGTTTCTCTGTGACAGTTTATACACCAACCCATTGTTAATGGTGCAAATTGATACATTACTTCCATTTCTTCAACAGGACCATGACATGTTTGACATTCAACACCTGCAACACTTACGTGCTGTGAATGGTTAAAGTATGCAAAATCTGGCAAGTTGTGAATTCTAGTCCACTTTACTGGAGATGTCTCTCCTGTATACTTTTGCTCAGCATCATCCCAACCAACTGCTTTGTATAATTTTTTAATTTCAGCGTTGTAATCCACACCATATTCTGCAACACCTTCTACTTGCGTTTCTGCAGCAACCTCGTATATAGATTTATGACAATTCATACAAACATTTAAAGAGGGTATTCCTGAATGCTTAGAAACTCTTGCTGATGAGTGACAATATTTACAATCAATACCATTATCTCCTGCATGTATTCTATGTGAGTAATGAATTTCTTGAACTGGCTCATATCCTTGATTTACTCCAACCTGCATTACGTAGCCATAAACAAAGTAACCAGAGGCTAATAAAAATAAAACCGCAGTAACCAACATTAAAAATTGATTTTCAACAAATGCTTTCCAAAGTGGCTTTTTGTTTTCCTTTTCTGCTAACTCAACACCTTTAACATCTGCAAAAGTACGAAGTGTTTTATTTACTAAAAATAATGCACCTGCCAATAACGCAAATAACAACGCTAGGGCTCCTAGTATTAATCCATTAGAACCTGTATCGTTCCCAGGATTAGACCTGTCATCTATAACTTCTTCTTTTATTGAAGCAGGAGGTTCTGCTGCTGTGTAAGCTAAAATATCATCTATATCAGCATCAGAGAATCCAGGATAGGCAGTCATTGCCGTTCCATTGTACTCATTATATATTTTATTTGCATAAGCATCTCCAGACTTAATTAAGCCTGCACTATTTCTAATCCATGCATACAGCCATTCTCTATCTAAGCCTTCAGTATCTGCTAAACGTTGCTCTACATTTCGTAAAGCAGGACCTGTCATTTTCTTATCTAATTTATGACAAGACGCACAGTTTGCATTAAACAAGGCTTTACCATTTACAGCATCAACTTCTTGAGCAGAAAGAGTAGTAGAAAGCGTTAATAAAAAAACTAAGCTTAAATGAAGAATATTAATGCCTAATTTGCGGTGAATCACCTTTTTCATATTGTTGATTGAATTTACTTCTAAACTTTGGTATGATTTTTTCATCTATATCTAAAATACAGTTATAAAAAACTTACGCAAAAGTAATACTTAAAGTCCATTTTTGAAATCTTAAAGAAGTCTTAATTTATAATTTAGAAAAATTCTAAATAAAAAAAAGCACTTTTCTTTCGTTTATTACTTTTACATTTGTATAAAATATATAATAAAAATGAATTCTAAAACATTAAAAATCTATTATTTATCTTTAAGCTTAGTGCTTATTAATAGTGTTATTTATGCTCAACAAGGAACAGTAGAAATCAATCAACAACCTGAAGTTATAACTTTAATAGAACTAAAAAAAGAGATTAATATTGAAGATGAGAATAGCGAACGTTATAAAATACAGATTTATTCGGGCTCTAGACAACAAGCGGAAAGCATGGAAAATAAATTTGATGTTGCTTTTAATTCTTGGGCTTCGAAATTAGAATACGAGACACCTAACTATAAAATTTGGGTTGGAAGTTTTAGAACACGTTTGGAAGCAGAACGTGCTTTGATTAAAATTAAGAAAAAGTTCCTTAATGCTTTTATTTTTAAGCCATAGAAAAAAGAATAATCTAATTTAGGTTTTATAAATAGAAAAATGCGATTCAAATTAAATCGCATTTTTTTTATAATTATTATAAAGCTATTAACTTACTTCAACTTCTTTTTAACTTCTACTTCATGGAATGCTTCTATTACATCACCTTCTTTAATATCGTTGTAATTTTTAATTTGCATACCACAGTCGTAACCTTTACCAACTTCTTTCACATCATCTTTAAAGCGTTTTAAAGAATCTAATTCGCCAGTGTAAACGACTACTCCATCACGTATTAAACGTATTTGAGAGTTTCTGAATATTTTACCATTCATAACCATACAACCTGCAATACTACCAACTTTAGTAACTTTAAAGATTTCTCTAATTTCTGCAGTTCCAGTAATCTCTTCTTTAAGCTCTGGAGATAACATACCTTCCATTGCATCTTTAAGGTCATTAATTGCATCATAGATAATTGAATATGTTCTAATATCAATTTCTTCTATATCTGCAATAACTCTAGCATTTCCTACAGGACGAACGTTGAAACCAATAATAATAGCATCTGAGGCAGTTGCTAACAACACATCACTTTCTGTAATGGCACCAACACCTTTATGAAGAATATTAACTTGAATTTCTTCAGTAGATAATTTTTGGAATGAATCTGTTAAAGCTTCAACAGAACCATCAACATCTCCTTTAAGGATAATATTTAATTCTTTAAATGTACCAAGTGCAATACGACGTCCAATTTCTGCTAGTGTTAATGTTTTAGTAGTACGAACATCTTGCTCACGTTGTAATTGCATACGTTTTGTAGCAATTTGTTTAGCTTCACGCTCATCTGCAAATACATTAAACTTATCACCTGCTTGAGGCGCTCCATCTAATCCTAATATAGATACTGGTGTAGAAGGACCTGCAGCCTCAACATCATTACCACGCTCATCTTGCATGGCTTTAATTTTACCACTGTTTTTACCTGCTAACACATAATCACCAATTCTAAGAGTTCCTGCTTGCACTAATATTGTAGACACATATCCACGTCCTTTGTCTAAGAATGCTTCAACCACAGTACCAATTGCTGGTTTATCTGGATTTGCTTTAAGCTCTAATAACTCAGCTTCAAGCAATACTTTTTCTAATAATTCTTTAACACCAGTTCCAACTTTAGCAGAAATATCGTGTGACTGAATTTTTCCGCCCCAATCTTCAACTAAAAGATTCATTTGTGCTAAACCTTCTTTAATTTTTTCAGGATTAGCGTCTGGTTTATCTATTTTGTTAATTGCAAAAACAATTGGTACTCCTGCAGCTTGTGCATGAGAGATTGCTTCTTTTGTTTGCGGCATTATATTATCATCTGCTGCTGCTACAATTATAGCTATATCTGTTACTTGTGCTCCACGAGCACGCATTGCTGTAAAGGCCTCGTGACCAGGAGTATCTAAAAACGCTATTTTTTGTCCGCTTTCTAATTGTACTCCGTAAGCACCAATATGCTGTGTAATTCCACCTGATTCTCCTGCAATTACATTTTCTTTACGAATATAATCTAGAAGTGATGTTTTACCATGATCTACGTGTCCCATAACTGTTACAATAGATGCACGTTCTACTAAATCTTCTGGTTTATCTACTGCCTCAACTATATATTCTTCAATATCTGCAGTTACAAATTCTACTTTATAACCAAATTCCTCTGCTACGATAGTTAATGTTTCAGCATCTAAACGCTGATTCATTGTTACCATCATACCAAGAGACATACATGCAGAAATAATTTGTGTTACTTGAACATCCATCATTGTTGCTACTTCACTTGCAGTAACAAACTCTGTTACTTTAAGTATTTTGCTTTCTGCTGCTTCGATTTGCTCATCGATTTCAGTCTGCTCTCTATGCTGATCTCTTTTATCTCTTCTATATTTAGCACCTTTACCTTTGCTAGATTTACCTTGTAATTTCTCAAGTGTTTCTCTTACTTGTTTTTTTACATCTTCTTCGCTAGGTTCTGCTTTTACTATGTTTCTTCTATCTTGACCTGGCTTTTTACCTTTAAATCTATCGTTTCCACCTCTGGTGTTTCCGCCAGATCCAGATCTATTATCTCCAGGTTTAGAGATACGACGACGCTTTTTCTTATTGGCATCATCTGCTTTTTTAGCAACCTCTTTCTTTTTCTTAGGTTTGTTAAATTGTGATAAATCTATTTTTTTACCAGCAATTTTTGGCCCAGTAAGCTTTTTGTATTGTGTCTCTACAGTTTCAGGATCATTGTCTTCTTCTGCTTTAACCTCTTCCTCTTTAGCTATTACAAGCTCTGCTTTTTTAGGCGCAGTTTCTTTTTTAACTTGAGTTTCTTCTGGTGCTTTAGTATCTACTTTAGCTTCCTTTTTAGGTGCTTGTGCTTTTACCTCTTCTACTTTTTCAACCTTCGCTTCTTTCTTTTTAGAATCTAAATCTATTTTTCCAACTTTTTTTGGACCTGAAAGAACTTTAGTTGCTTTTACAACCTCTTCTGCTTTGGCTTTGGCTTTGGCTGCAGCTTTAGCTTCATCTTCTTTTTGCTTAGCTTCTAATTCTTTCTCACGTTTAATACGTAAATCTTTCTTTTCTTTAAGCTTAGCTTCACTAACTGCTTGAGACTTAACTTTCTTATTTGCATCTGTTTCGAACTCATCTGAAAGGATTTTGTATGTTCCTTCAGAAATTTTCGTAGTCGGACGCTTCTCTATCTCGACACCTTTGAAATCTAAAAATTCCACAGCACGATCTAAGGAGATGTTTAGCTCTCGTAGTACTTTATTTAATCTAATCGTTTCAGCCATAAATTGCCTTTACCTTAATTTTACTCAAATATATGTTAATCTTCGAACTCTTGCTTAAGAATTCTAATAACATCTAATATTGTTTCTTCTTCTAAATCTGTTCTTTTTACTAAATCCTCAACATCTTGTTCTAGTACACTTTTTGCTGTATCTAGTCCTGCTTTGCTAAATTCTTTAATAACCCATGCTTCAATTTCATCAGAGAATTCTCTTAATTCTACATCTTCTTCCGCTCCTTCTCTAAATACGTCAATTTCGTAACCAGTAAGTTGCCCAGCTAAACGAATATTATGGCCTCCACGACCTATCGCTTTACTTACTTCTTCTGGTTTTAATATTGCTTCTGCACGTTTGTTTTCTTCATCGATTTTTATCGATGTTACACGTGCAGGACTTAATGCCCTTGTAATATATAACTGTAAGTTATTAGTATAATTAATTACATCTATGTTTTCGTTTCCTAATTCACGAACTATTCCATGAATTCTAGAACCTTTCATACCTACACATGCTCCTACAGGATCTATTCTATCATCATAAGAATCTACAGCTACTTTTGCCTTCTCTCCTGGAATTCTTACTACATTTTTAATAGTAATTAAACCATCGAATACTTCTGGTATTTCAGATTCGAATAATTTTTCTAAGAATTTAGGTGATGTACGAGACATAATAATAGCTGGCTTATTTCCTTTAAGCTCAACACTATCAATAATACCTCTTACATTATCTCCTTTGCGGAAAAAATCAGAAGGTATTTGTTTATCCTTCGGCAATATAATTTCATTACCATCATCATCTAATAATATAACAGCTCTATGACGTATATGGTGCACTTCGGCTGTGTATAAATCTCCTTCAAGCTCTTTAAAGTACTTGAATATGTTTGTATTGTCGTGCTCATGAATTTTAGAAATTAAATTTTGACGTAATGCTAAAATAGCTCTACGACCAAGATCTATAAGTTTCACTTCCTGAGACACATCTTCACCTACTTCAAAATCTGGTTCAATTTTTCTAGCTGCACTTAATGAAATTTCTTGATTTGGTTCTTCTACTTCACCATCTGCAACTACAACTCTATTTCTCCAAATTTCTAAATCTCCTTTATCTGGATTTATAATAATATCGAAGTTATCATCATCTCCAAACTTCTTTTTTAAGGCATTTCTAAATACATCTTCCAATATCGCCATAAGCGTAACACGATCTATTAACTTATCGTCTTTAAACTCTGAAAATGATTCAATTAACGCTATATTTTCCATTATTCTATTGAATTAAAATTTATCATAACTTTTGCTTCTACTACATCGTTGTAAGCTATTTTAGCATTCTTCTTGACTGTAACCTTACCTTTACCAACAGGCTTTGGCTCTCTAGCTTTCCAAGTTAAATCAATTTCTTCTTCAGAAGCGTTTACTAATTCTGCTTCTATGTTTTCAGTTTTTGTTTTAACTTCTAATGTTCTGCCAATATTCTTTTTAAATTGTCTAGGTAGTGTTAAAAGTGCTGCTGCTCCTGCTGAAGCTACTTCTAGTGAAAAATCATGCTCTTCTCTATCGATATTATGCTCTATTGCTCTACTTATTAATATACAATCTTCTACTCTTACACCATTATCTCCATCGATAATTATATTTATCGATTGATCGATAGAGATAGTAAACTCGATTAAAAATAAATCGGTTCTTTCCTCCAATGCTTCGTTCAATAAATCTTTTACTGTGGTATTAAACATTTTTAAGTATAAAAAGAGCGGACTATCTGTCCGCTCACATTCATTTTTCTTACAACGCTGCAAATATACAATTTTTTATTGATTCTCATAACAATGTCCTACAGATTTTTAGCAAAATTTAAAAATAAAGTAATTTTTAACTTTTGTAAATGTGCTAAAAATGTAAATTGAGATGTATTAAAAATTACTAACTAAAACTTACTTAATTTTCAAAAGCTCTTTTTTTGTTAGTTTTAAGTACTTCTTAAACACAACTAATATGAAAAAAATTCTTGTCCCAACCGATTTTTCAAAAGAAGCTGAGAATGCTATAAAAGTAGCAGCTCAACTTTCAAAAAAACACAACTGTGAGCTTATTTTACTGAACATGCTAGGTTTACCTCTAACACATATTTCTGAGGGTATTCCAGCAGATTTACCTGAAGCAGTTTACTTTATGAAACTAGCACATAAACAGTTTGAAGATATCATGTCTCAAGATTACTTAAGTGATATTACTGTAACTGAAATGGTGGATATTCGTGATATTGCTACGGGTATTTTAGAAACATGTAAAAAGGAAGATATAGATTTAATAGTTATGGGATCTCATGGTTCTAGTGGCTTAAAAGAAATGTTTATTGGATCTAATGCTGAAAAAATAGTTCGCGCTTCTAATAAGCCTATTTTAGTAATTAAAAACGAACATGAAAATTTTAATATAGAAGAGTTTGTTTTTGCTTCTGATCTTAAAAAAGATAATCGAGAAACATACAAAAAATCCGTTAAACTAGGAGAAACTTTTAATGCTAAAATTCACTTATTGATGGTAAATACGGTTTCAAACTTTACAACTACTGCATCTGCTAAAGTTAAAATTCAAGAGTTTAATGAAGGAACCAACTTTACAAACTACACAACAAACATTTACAATGACGAAACAGTAGAAAAAGGTATTTTAAACTTTTCTCATATTGTTGATGCAGATCTAATTGGCATTAGTACTCATGGCAGACAAGGTATTGCACATTTTTTAAATGGAAGTCTAAGTGAAGACCCTGTTAATCATGCCAATAGGCCTGTAATTACTTTTAAAATTTAAATAACCAAAAATAAAAATTAAAGGTCTAAAATCAAAAAATCCTAATACTTGAATGTATTAGGATTAATTTTGTTGGCCCACTAGGTCTCGAACCTAGACTCTTCAGTACCAAAAACTGACGTGTTACCAGTTACACCATAGGCCAATGATTGTAACAGTCTGCAAATTTAAAACAAAGTTTTATTTGCGCAAACATTTTGCAATAAAATAATATTTATTTTTTCACGTTTTTATGAAAAAGCGTGTCAGCTATCTAAAAATAAGCGATTTTAAAAATTCTGTTATGAAAACTTTATCATTCTTGTTTCAAATTTATTAGTAAATTCGCCATTAAATTAAACAAACCAGGTGTATGACGTCTTCAAATTTTAAAAAATGGAACAATATCTTAGGATGGTTCGCTTTTTTAATTGCTTTAATTACTTATAGTTTAACAGTAGAACCAACAGTTAGTTATTGGGATGCTGGTGAATATATTTTAACCTCAGCAAAACTTCAAGTTGGACATCCACCAGGAGCACCTTTATTTCAAATGTTAGGTGCCTTTTTCTCGACTTTTGCTGTATCACCAGAAAATATTGGACTAATGCTTAATATGTTAAGTGCAGTTTCTAGTGCATTTACTATTTTGTTTATGTTTTGGAGTATTTCATTATTACTTCAAAAAATGATTAAAACAGAAGAAAACACCGCTTCAAAATCTTATGCTATACTTGGCAGTGCTTTAGTTGGTAGTCTTGCTTTTGCCTTTACAGATTCTTTTTGGTTTAACGCAGTAGAAACTGAAGTTTATGCGATGGCTACACTTATAATGTCTCTTTTATTTTATTGTTCATTACGTTGGGAAAACGATATGCATAATCCTAGAGGAAACCGTTGGTTAATTCTTATTGCATTTATAATTGGTCTTTCTTTTGGTGTTCACTTTATGGGATTACTAACGATTCCTGCTATTGGCCTAATTTATTATTTTAAAAATTACAAGACCATAACCATTAAAAATTTTATTATTGCAAACGTAGTTTCTGTAGCTGTTTTATTATTCATTTTTAAGTTATTAGCTCCTAATATTTTAAGATTCTTCAGTGTGTTGGAAATTTTCTTTGTAAACACCATTGGTTTACCTTTTAATTCTGGATCAATAATAGCTGGTCTGTTATTAATTGCTGCAATATTCTTTAGTTTAAAGTACACCAAAAACAAAGCGCTAAAACATATTAATACCGGAATTCTATGCCTAACTTTTGTTGTTATTGGTTTTTCATCTTGGCTAATGCTGCCTATTCGTGCAAATGCAGATGTTGTAATTAACGAAAATAATCCGTCAAGTGCTAGAGAACTTCTTGCTTACTACAATTTAGAACAATACCCTAAAACACATTTATTTTATGGTCCTTTATTTACAGACCAATATGCTGCATTAAATAGTGATAAAAACGACGCTTATAGAGATGACAAACCTAAATACGAAAAAGATTTAGAGCAAGGTAAATATGTTATAGTAAATGATTTTAAAGATGCAGTACAGAATTATAATTATGATCATGCTGCTATTTTACCACGAATGTGGAGTGGAGAACATGCAGAAAACTACATGCTTTTTTCGGAATTTCTAGATTATACACTTAAAGAAAAATTTAATATTGATGTATTTACTCAGAAAAAAATTGAAGATTTTATTGAGAAATACGAGCAAAATCAGTTAACAGAGAGAGAATACGATGAGTTTATGGCGCTTTATGGCAAAAAACTAAATATTGCTTTAAGTCCAAGAATACAACAAGATGTTGCTTTTATTAAGCAGTTTAAAAGCAAAGTCGCTCAAGGAAAAGTTGATTACGAAGGCTACAATAGATTTTTAAAAGAGTATGGCCAAGAGTATTTAGATATTGAAAAACCATCTTTTATAGATAATACTGTGTACTTATTTCAATACCAATTAGGGTATATGTATTGGCGTTATTTTATGTGGAATTTTACCGGACGTCAAGACGACATACAAGGTGAATATAATAATCATGGAAATTGGATAAGTGGAATAAATACAATTGACGCATGGCATCTAGGGCAATCCCAAGATAATTTGCCAGGTGATGTAAAAAATAACAAAGCAAGAAATACTTACTTTTTCCTTCCCTTAATTTTAGGAATAATTGGTTTATTTTTCTTGTTTAACAAAGACAAAAAAACATTTTGGGTGTTATTAGTACTTTTCCTTTTTACAGGAATTGCCATACAAGTGTACACCAATATTAGACCCTTCGAGCCTCGAGAACGTGATTACTCTGTAGTTGGTTCCTTTTATGTGTTTGCTATATGGATAGGCTTTAGTGTCTATGGTATTTTTGAATTCTTACAAAACAAAGTAAAAAATACTGCACTCCCACTAGCAATCACAGGAATCTGTTTAATAATTGCACCATTAATTTTAGCAGTAAATAATTGGGATGACCACGACAGGTCTAATAAATATACAGCTTTGTCAATGGCCAAAAAGTATCTGGATTCTTGTGGTGAAAATGCAATACTATTCTCTATTGGTGACAACGATACATTTGCTTTATGGTATGCTCAAGAAATTGAAAATTATAGAACAGATGTTCGGGTAGTTAATACGAGTTTATTCCAGACAGATTGGTATATAGATCAAATGAAACGCAAAGCCTATGAGAGCGATCCTGTGCCATCACAATTAACTCACGATCAATACAAGTATGGTACACGAGATTATATAATGAAACGCACTTATTACGTAGACCCTAAAACTGAAGATGCTAAACCTACTTTTAGTAGAGACACTTTATTAATAAAGGACTTTTTAGAATTTGTTTCTAGCGACAACCCAAAAACTAAATTTAAGAGAATAATCCAATTACAAGGTGAAGACATAAATGATTATCCATCTCAATTACTAAACACAAATTATTTTCCAGTAGAAAATATTAGAATCCCAGTAAACAAAGAAAACGCCCTAAAGTATGGTATTGTAAAGGAAAAAGATACGGACTTAATTGTGCCTTATATAGACATAAACATAAAAGAAAGTGCTATTTACAAGCAGCGTTTATTAATGTTAGACATTGTAGGAAATAACGACTGGAAACGCCCTATCTACTTTACAGGTGGTGCTTTTGGAGAAGATGATTACATCTGGATGAAAGATTACCTACAGTTAGATGGTATGGTTTACAAACTAGTACCAATAAAAACACCTACAGACCGTGCAAACCCATTCGATATGGGACGCGTAGACACAGATTTTATGTACGATAAAGTAAAATCTTGGGATTGGGGAAATAGTGGTAGCGACAACATTTACCATGATCCAGAAACACGTAAAAACTCCATTACATATAGAGGAAACTTAGCACGATTAATAGAAAATTTAATTAACGAAGAAAAACTTGATAAGGCAGAAAACATTGCAGACATAGCAATGGAGAATATGCCAGTAGATAAGTTTGGCTACTATACATTGCTTGAACCGTATATTAGTGCTTATTATGAAGTTGGCGCAAAAGGCAAAGCAAGACAATTGTTTAAAGATGTTGCTGTTAAATATCAAGAAAGCTTAACCTATTTCAGTGAGTTAACTTTTGAGAATCAAATTAAAAACGGACAAGAGATTGTTACAGATTTAGAAAGATATAGAGCTTTAATAATTGTGCTTATTGAATATGATGAAGATTTTGCACAAAAAGAGTTTATGGATTTTAATAATTATGAAAAACTTTTTAGCAGGCTTTTCCCAGAAGAAACACCTCAATTAAGAGAAGAACGCGATATTAATAGAGATACAAGTTTTCCAGACTTTGAAACTTCAAATCTGGAAAATGAAGAATAAACATGAGATTTATTCCTGCTAAAATACCGCAATTTATAAAACGAATTTTCCCAAACTATGTTTGGGATTTTTCGTCTAAAGACAAAACTATATATCTTACTTTTGATGATGGACCTACTCCAGAAATCACAGAATGGACATTAGACACCCTAAAGCAATACAATGCTAAAGCTACCTTTTTTTGTATTGGTAATAATGTAGAAAAATATCCTGAAATTTTTCAATTGGTTTTAAAAGAAGGTCATAGTGTAGGTAACCACACCCAAGATCATGTTAAAGGCTGGAGCTCTTCAACAGAAAAATATATAGAAAATGTTGTTAAAGCCGAAACCATAATTAATTAGGAATTATAAATTATAAATTAAACAATGTAAAGTGAATTTGTTTAGACCTCCTTTTGGGCAATTAAAAAACAAACAAGGTAAGGTTTTGGTTAAACTAGGTTACAAAGTAGTTATGTGGAGTGTGATTGCTTTCGATTGGGAGCAAAACATACCCAAAGCACAAAGTTTAAAACATGTAATTAATGCTGCTTCAGAAAGAAATAATATTATTGTTTTTCATGACAGCGTTAAAGCATCCAGAATTTTAATGTACGTATTAGCAAGAGTATTGGAGTATTTTAGTAATAGAGGATATACTTTTAAAACAATGAAGATTTAAATAAAATCTTGAACGATTGCTATAAGGGTATTAGCATCTTGCGCTCCACTTTGCCTCCATTTCATTTCGCCATCTTTATAAATTATTAATGTAGGAAGACTTTTAACTCGCAATGCTTCGGATAATTCTTTGTTTTTATCTACATCAATCTTAATTACTCTAGCTTTATTGCCAAGTGCTGCAGCAACATCACGAAGTACAGGATGCATTGCAGTAGATTGTTCATTCCATTCTGTAAAAAAATCTAGTAATACTGGAATGTTTACATCGATTAATTCTCCAAATTTTGACATTTTTTAAAGTATTAGTTTAAAAGGGTTGTTGTAAATCTACAATTTTTTAACAACTTATAGTTTTATCTCATTTAATTTAAGAAACATTTAAACAACTTTTGTACCCTTTTTAAGGGTAATAACTGTAACCTCTGGCCAAATACCTATTCGACCAGGAAATGCCAAGTAACCAAAACCTCTATTAACATGTAAAAACTTACCAGTAACTTCGTACATACCTGCCCATTTTGGATAGCGGTATTTTACAGGACTCCATTTAATACCTAAAGATGGTACTTCTATCCCAAACTGCATGCCATGTGTGTGGCCAGCTAGAGTTAAATGAATATGCTTTTTAAAATTAATAATATTTGTTTCGTTAGTAACAACATCGTGGCTGTTTCGGGCTTTTTTGTTAAGCTCCATTTTATCGTAATCAAAATGAGATGGATCGTGAGACATTAGTATGTTAAATTCATTCTCTCCTATCTTATTTGTTGCTTTTTCAAGGCTTCCGCGTTTAGGAAAATGACGTGATGCTCCCCAATTCTCGACTCCAAGAATATTAATAGCTTGTCCGTTTCGTTCAATTTTTCTATTATCATTCATAATTAAATCGAAACCTAATTTCTTATGAATAGCTTCAAATTGACGCTGATTTTCTTCGTTTAAGTCTTTATCATCTCCGTAAGCATAATATCCATAATCGTGATTTCCCATGACAGCAAACTTCCCGTCTTTAGCCTTTAATTTCGCAAAGGTATCAATCCAGCTATTCATCTCTTCTGCTTTAGTATTTACTAAATCTCCTGTAAATAAAATAGCATCACTTTCTTGTTCGTTAATTAAATCTATTCCGTAAGAAATTTTCTCTTTACTCTCTAAACTTCCTGAGTGAATATCACTAATTTGAGTAATTGTGTACCCATCGAAAGCGTTTGGTAAGTCTTCAAAATAAAGTACATGTTTTATTACTTTATAATTGTATTTTCCTTGAAAAATACCATATATAAATGAGGTAAACGGAATGGCAGCCAGGCCTAAAGCGATTTTAGAAACAAATCCTCGCCTACTTATTGAGTAGGCAATATTTTCAGGACTGGTATTCGATAATTTATTAATTGTAGCTAAAACTGCTCGCACAATATCTTCGCCAAACATAAACAGTAACAAAATAAGCTTTGGCACAAAAAGCCCAAACAAATAAGCTAGAGCATATCCATGACTAATTGTAAATCTATCTGATCGAGAAAAACTAGAATAGTGATAAATCAAATTACCAAGCACAAAAAGAGTTGCAAGCCAATAAATAGCATAAATCCAATAGCTTTTAGTAATTGTTTTTACAGTTTGAAAAGCATAGAAATCTAATATTAAAATAATTATAGAGATTATTATCCAACGAAACATAAAGTGTTTTTTTGCTGTAAAGATATTAATTGTTAAAGCGAGTTATCTCAGTAATTTGTTAAACGTTTTTATTTTTAAATCGTTAAGCTGAAGCGCTTCTGTTTTAAACTGAATTACTCTTGTTTCATTAGGAAGCATATCGAAAAAATTATCACTAAAATGACCTTTTTCGTTTGAATATAAAAACACGTCTTTTTGAAGCACTTTAGAGGACAGCTCGATAAAGAAACCGTTATGTGTTTTCATAATTTTACTCTCAATATCGCCATGTGGAAGCCTTAGTTCTTTTGGACTCACAAAATAATCTAATCTTATTTTTCCATTTAATGTTGTAATTAGTAAAGCTTCCTTTTTATTGAATTCTAATCCTCTATAATTTATTCTATATTCTCTTTTGCTAGATAGTTTAGGTGTTTCAATATCTTTATTAATAGCCCAAATAGAATCTCCATTAAAGTTTCTAATTTCAACTTCTAAGTTTCCTTTTACTGATTCTAAAAGATCGTTAACAACAAAAACTTCAATAATATTTCCTTTAATTGTGTTAGACACTAAAACATCTTCAAAGCTTTCTTTTGCTTTATAGTGCAAGGCTTTCCAATTTCCAAAATAATCAATACTCGACCATGACGTTACTGGCCAACAATCGTTTAATTGCCAATACAAAGTTCCCATATTATATGGTTTTGCGCGACGTTGCGCTTCTATTCCCATGGTAATACCATGTGCTTGTAATAATTGGCTCACGTATACATAATCTTCGTCGTTATCTGGAACTGGAAAATCGCGTTCCATATAGTTTTTAATTATTGAAAATCCACGTGCATGTTTTTGATGTGAAGAAAAAGCTTTAGAAGAAATAGAAATACTATCATTTCCATTTATATACTTTATAGTTTCGAAGCTTGGAAACGTTTGAAAGCCAAACTCACTCATAAATCTTGGCACGTTCTCTTGTAAGTGCGGAAATGGATATTCGTCGTGCCAAATCCACCAATCGTGTGCATCACCTTCGGTCTTATATTTTGGATTGCCACGACCATATTTTGGAGAGGTTTCCCAATAATCTGTATCTGTATTTTCTCTAACTATTTTTGGTAGAATAGTATCAAATAATTTTAAATAGTTAGTCCAAATTTCTGTTTTTTCATCTTCACTTCTATTCTCTTGCCAGCCCCAACGTTTCCAGCCTTCACTACTCTCATTATTTCCACACCAAAGTGCAATACTGGCATGATTTCGAAGACGTTTTACTTGTTGTTTTGCTTCAATTTTTACATTGTTTAAAAACGCATCGTCTCCAGGATACATAGCACATGCAAACATAAAATCTTGCCAAACTAGAATTCCTTTTTCGTCGCATAAATCGTAAAAAATATCGTTTTCATAGATGCCTCCTCCCCAAACACGAAGCATATTCATATTAGCAGCTACGACATCGCTTAATAATTTTTCGTAATGTGCATCGTTTGCTTGATTTTGGAAACTATTCTGCGGAATATAATTTGCGCCTTTAGCGTAAACAGGAACGTTATTTACTTTAAAATAAAAGGATTCGCCTATACTATCTTTTTCTGTGATTAATTCTATAGTTCGCAACCCTTTGTTTACACTTATACTGTCGAGAACTTTGTTGCCATCTTTAACGACAACTTTTATATTGTATAAATAAGGTTCTCCTAAATTGTGTGGCCACCAGAATTTTGGCTTTTTTATTATAATTGGAAGAATAAGGTAAGGTGTAACTTTAGGCATTTTATTGAACGATTTATAAAGTGAACCATTAATAAAAACATCATATTCATACTTTTTTTTAAATTTTGAACTAGATTCAATCTCTAAAGCTAATCCGGACTTATTCTCATTCAATGTTAATTGTCTTACATGAATATTTTCAATCTTAAATTCATCCCAAGCTACTAGCCCAATTGGTTTCGAAATTCCAGAAGTTATAAATTTTGGAGCCCAGTCCCAACCATAGGTAAACTGTGCTTTTCTTGTAAATATGCGATTACCTTCTGGTAATTGATAGGGTAATTTTGTTTTCGCTTTTTCTTCTGGAGCATTCGTATTTTCAAATACTATTTTTAATTCATTTTCAGCTTTTACAATTTGTTTAATATCTACGTTATAACATCTAAAGGCATTATTGCTTTTTAAAATTAAACTATCGTTTAAATAAACACTAGTGTAAGTATCTAGTCCATTAAAATGGAGTTCTAAATGTTTTCTTTCAAGCGTGTTTTCTTCAACTTTAAAACTGGTTTTATATTCCCAATTTTCTTGAGAAATCCATTGTAATTCTTCTTCGTTATTGGCAACAAATGGATCTTTAATTTTATTATTTTTAAACAAATCTATGTGCACTTCTCCTGGAACTTCCGCAGACAACCATGTAGTATCTTTTGCGTTTTTAAAAGTCCAGTTTTCTGAAATTTCAAAAGTAGTAGGTGGTGTTTCATTTTTACATGAAAAGCATAATACTAGTAATAAAATGCAAAAAACTCTATTCATTATCATAAACAATATAAGCTGAAACCATCCAGTAATTATTTTCATTTTCGGTACCAATTTGCGCTTCTGGAATCGCAATTTTTAATGTGTGCTTTCCTTTTTGTAAATCTCCTAAAAGGATAACTTCAGGAAAAACCTGACTTCCAGGACACCAATTAGAACGAGACAAATCGGATGAAGCAATCATATCTTCAGAAGTTGTATCCTCCATAAATTCTTTAGCTTTCCATGTGCCAGATGTTGGATTAAAACGCCTAAAACTTGCGCAATCGTCACGCCATGGTATCCATGTTTTAATATTTTTTTTATCTAAATATAACTGATGCTCTTTCTTTACAAACTCATCGCCTTCTGCATGACCTCCGTGACCAGTAGTTGTAAAATAAAGCTTCGCGTTTTTATATGTTTTATTAGCAGAAAATTCTACTTCCAATGGTTGTCTTGAAAAATCATCATACATTCTTTGTCCAGAGGCATATTTCGATGTATTTATTAGTGATAACACAGTTTGTTCCTTTTTTATATTATTGGGTATTTCGCTTTCATTAAATTTGAGATTTACAGAAATAGTATAGCCTTCTTTTGTCCAAGTATCTATGTATACACCAATGTAAACCTCATCTTCTAAAAGTTGTAATAATTGCGTAATGTCTTGAGACCATTTTACTTCGTTTTCCCAATGCGGAATGTATGGTGGTTTTCTTTTAACCACACGTTCATCATTAGTAAAATGCCCAACTCCAAAAGGTGTCATAAAACGAATAAGCTCTAAGTTTGGTTGGTATTTTAAGCTATCGATAGCTTTTACTGCTGGATAGGTTTTATTAAAATTTTTAATATCGAACTTACCTGATTCAAAATCGATTAAATTTAGAGTCGCTGTTTTTGGGATTACAAATAAAGAACCTCCTTTATCCCAAGGATCTCCATTAGAAGTAAGCATTGCATTTACAATAACTTTTGTTTGTTTATTGTAATTAGGAAGCTTTACTTTCTTTATAATTACACGTCCTGCGTCTAAACGTAAAATAGAATCGTTTAGTTGTTTTGATCCGTCTTTAAAGCCCATATCAAAATAGATATTTGTGTTGACAAATACTTCAATATTTGCATCACCAATAGACTTAACTTCTTTTTTGCAAGCGGTTAAAATGAAAACAGCTAAAAGACATAATTTAATCTTCATTTATTCTATGTTTTTAAGTAATTCTTTTATTTTTTTTGAATCTGAAACTGCCAAATGTGTTTCGGAAAAATGTTTGTTACTATTCATGGAAATAGTTGGCGTTTCATTTACTTTTTCAAGCTGAGTTAATGAAGCATGAATTTCTTTAAAGCTTTCATTTTTAAATTGAATAGCATTTTCTATTGAAATACCTCCACCAGGAAGAATTATAATTTTATTTTCAGCTTTATCTTTTAATCTTTTTAAAGTTTCAATTCCTTTCTCTGCTGAAGTATGTTGCCCAGAAGTTAAAATTCTAGTTGCTCCTAAAGTAATTAGTTTTTGTAAGGCTTCTTCTGGATTTGGAGTCCAATCGAAAGCACGATGAAACGTGAATTGCATTGGCTTTGAAAGTTCTATTAAAGCCTTTATTCTTTTTAAATCTATTGTATTATCTGCATTTAAAACACCAGAAACAATACCTGAAAACCCTAAATTTTTACACAATTCAATATTGGTTTTCATGATTTCAAATTCTTCAATAGAATACGTGAAATTGCCACTTCTTGGGCGAATTAAAATAAAAGTCTCGATAGATAAATTTTCTGCTACTTTTTTAAGCAAACCATAATTTGGCGTAATACCACCAATGGCAAGTTCGCTACACAATTCTATACGATGAGCACCTGCTTCTTGAGCGTTTTTTGCAGATTGGTATGAATTGGCACAGATTTCTAATTTCATAATTACTTAACAATAATTTCATCAATAAACGTCCAAGCTTTATGACCTGCACCTTGTTTACCTTCTGGGATAACACCATAATTAGGAATTTTAAGTGTTATAAATCTTGTGTTTACTTCTTTTTCTAATCTTATATTAACTAGTAAATCATCAGAATTTAATAAAACTGCACTTGGAATGCGATCATTAACATCGAACCAAAACTCAACTTTTTTTGGCGCATAAATCCACTGTCCATTTCCGTTATGGAATCTTGTTTTAATAGATTTAATATCAGTTTTCTTTCCTAGGTCTATGGTAATCTCCAAGTCTTCTCCAGAAAAACCTAACCATTCTTTATCTCCATATCGTGAATTAGATCCTTTTATACCATTAACTAAGCCAGACGCTCCACTTCCTGGATAAGATGGATTAAGGTCTTTGTTAATTGTAATTTGCTTTCCTGTAGCTTTATGGATATTTATTTTTTGAGAAAAAATAGTACTTAATTGTTTTCCGTTAGAATTAAAAGTCGCCGCTTTTATTGTCATAGATTTATCTATAATAATTGGTTTATCATATTCTGAATAAAGTATATAAGCTGGTTCGTTCCCATCTGTAGAAAAAACAAGATGGTTTTCATCTGAAGTTTTAGTTAACTCATATTTGAGTAGATTATTTTCAGAAATTAATTCACCTTCAATTTCATATAAATGATTAGCGTAATTAATATCTAAAATATCTAAACGTTTGTGAAAATTTTCAACTCTTTTTACAAAGTTTTTATAGTCTCTACTTTCTGGGCTAGACCAAACAACTTCGCTTAATGCAAGAATTCTAGGAAAGACCATATACTCAACCTGTTGAGATGTTGGCATATATTCTGTCCATACATTACCTTGTGCTCCAAGAACATATTTGGCTTTTTCTGCAGTTAGTTCTTCAGGTATTGGATTAAGGCTATACACTTTTTCTAAAGGTAAAAAACCACCAATAGCAAGAGGTTCATCTTCATTTTCAGACTGATAATGATCAAAATAACAATGAGAACCTGGTGTTAAAATGACATTGTGTTTTTGCTTTGCAGCTTCTACTGCACCATTAAAACCACGCCAAGACATAACTGTTGCATTCGGTGCCAAACCTCCTTCTAGAATTTCATCCCAACCAATAATTTGTCTCCCTTTACTATTGAGATACTTTTCTACTCGAGCAATAAAATAGCTTTGCAATTCATGCTCATCTTTTAGTCCTTCTTCTTTAATTCTAAGTTGGCATTTTTCACAACTTTTCCACCTTGTTTTTGGTGCTTCATCTCCTCCTATATGGATGTATTCACTTGGAAATAATTCTAAAACCTCATCTAAAACATCTTCTATAAAATTAAACGTCTGATCTTTTGAGCAATAGATATTTTCAAAAACACCACCTTTTTGGGCGACTTTAACTTGTTCTCCAGTACAACCTAATTCTGGATAAGCTGCAATGGCTGCTTGCGAATGGCCTGGCATTTCAATTTCTGGAATAATTATTATATTACGATTACTAGCGTATTTTACTATCTCCTTTATTTGTTCTTGGGTATAAAAACCTCCATAGCGTTTGCCGTCAAAAAGCTGTGGTTGTGTGTTATAATGTCCAATTAAGGTCTCGTCTCTAAAAGCTGCAACTTCAGTAAGTTTTGGATATTTTTTAATTTCAATTCGCCAACCTTGATCTTCTGTAAGATGCCAATGGAATGTATTCATCTTTAACATCGCTAATGCATCAATGTATTTTTTAATAAAATCGGTTGAAAATAAATGTCTTCCAACATCTAAATGCATGCCTCGATATTTAAACTGAGGTTCGTCTTCTATTTTTAAACACTGGATTGCAAATTGCTCTTGCCCTAGATTTCCAATCTCTAATGCTACTGGCAATAATTGCCTTAAGGATTGTACTCCATAAAATGCACCTTGATCTGTTTTAGCTGAAATTTTTATAGTTTCAGTTGAAATATCAAGTGTATAACCTTCATAATTAGATATTGTTTCATCTTTTATAAACTGAATGGTGTTTGATGTTGCTCCTGTATTAGAACCTTTCAAATTAAAATCTAATAAATATTCGGTTAAAAAACGAATAGATACTTTAAAGTCATCATTACTTACTATCTGAGTTTCGGGAGACAACAAAAATTCACCTTCAAGAATATCTTGACTTAATGGTATTGGAATAATTTGAGGAGTAACAGCTTTTTCAATATTTTTAGAACAACTAAACATTATCGTTAGTAAAAGAAAAAGTCTTAACCGCTTTGCGAATTTCATTTTAGTATATTAGATGCTTTAAATTTAGTAATCTATTTTTTAATGAAACACACAATCGCTATCCTTTTTTGTTTATTTCTGTTGTTAACCAATTGTAAAAATGAAAAAAACTCAACTACAGCCGCAAAAGACAAATCATTAATATCGTATGTAAATCCATTTATAGGTACAGGTGGACATGGCCACACGTATCCAGGAGCAACTATGCCTTTTGGGATGATGCAATTAAGTCCAGATACGCGTTTAGATGGTTGGGATGGTTGTTCTGGCTACCATTATAGCGACGATGAAATTTACGGATTTTCCCATACCCACCTGAGTGGAACTGGAGTAAGCGATTATGGTGATATTTTAATAATGCCAACGAAGGAATCCATTTTTAATAATGGTGCAGATGGTGAAAAAGGATACAAATCTAAATTCTCACACGATAATGAAGTTGCAGAACCTGGATTCTATAAAGTACATTTAGATGATACTGATATTGATGTAGAATTAACCGTTTCTAAGCGTAGTGGTGTACATAAATATGAATACTCTTCTAGTGAAAACCAATATGCGATTGTAGATTTAATCCATCGAGATAAAGTTCTAGATGCTAAAATCGAAAAAATCTCTGAGACTGAAATTGTAGGTTATCGTTTTTCTGATGCTTGGGCAAAAGATCAACGTTTATTCTTCGTAATAAAAACATCGCATCCATTTAAAGATGTATTACAATCGCCACCAAAAACAGGAATGCCTGGAGCACAAAAAATAGCTTTAAAATTTAGAAACCCAAACAACGAACCTGTTTATTTAAAAGTTGGTATTAGCGCTGTTGACATTGAAGGTGCAAGAAAAAACCTAGAAGGTGAAATAGGTGAACAAACTTTTGATCAAGTAAAAAAAACAGCACAAGATTTTTGGGAAAAGCAATTAGAAAAAATTATTGTTGAAAGTGATAATACAAACAATAAAACCAATTTCTATTCTTCCATGTATCATGTTGCGCTGGCTCCAAACTTATATCAAGATTTCGATGGCAGATATCGTGGTATGGATATGGAAATTCATAAATCTGAAAATTTCGATTATTACACTGTATTTTCACTTTGGGATACCTATCGCGCTGCACATCCATTATATACAATTATTGAGCAAGAGAAAACCAACGATTTTATAAACACCTTTTTAGCAAAATATAACGAAGGTGGCATAATGCCAATTTGGGATTTAAGTGCAAACTATACCGGTTGCATGATTGGTTATCACGCTGTGCCAGTAATTGCAGATGCTTACCTAAAAGGCATTCGTGGTTATGATGAAAACAAAGCTTTAGAAGCGATGATGCATAGTGCAACACGAGATAAATTAGGTCTAAAAAGTTACAAAGAATTTGGGTTTATTCCTGTAGAAGAAGAAAGCGAATCGGTTTCTAAAACCTTAGAATATACTTTTGATGATTGGACGATTGCACAAATGGCAAAAGCCATGAATAAAAAAGATATTTATAAAGACTATACAGAAAGAGCACAAAATTATAAGAATGTATTCGATCCAGAAACGCAATTTATGAGAGGTCGTTTTCGTAATACTTGGTTTGCACCTTTCGATCCTTACGAAGTGAATTTTAATTACACCGAAGCAAACTCTTGGCAGTACAGTTTTTATGTGCCTCAAGATATTTCTGGGTTTATAGATTTGTTAGGCGGAAAAGATAAACTTGAAGCTAATTTAGACAAATTGTTTGTTGCAGAAGACCAGACCTCTGGTCGCCATCAAATTGATATTACAGGTTTAATTGGACAATATGCCCATGGTAATGAGCCTAGTCACCACATGGCTTATTTGTATAATTTTGTAAACAAACCACACAAAACACAAGAGAAAGTACACCAAATTTTAACCGAATTATACACCAATACTCCAGATGGAATTTCGGGTAATGAAGATTGCGGACAAATGAGTGCATGGTACATATTTAGCTCAATCGGTTTTTATCCTGTAACACCTGGAAGTAATCAATACATAATTGGCACACCTTTATTTGATAAAGCAACTTTTAACTTAGAAAATGGAAAACAATTTACTGTTTCTGCCGAAAACTTAAGCGGTTCCAATATTTACATAGAATCTGCAACATTAAATGGAAAACCACTTAATAAATCATTTATTGAACATAAAGATATAATGAATGGCGGAACACTTCATTTTAAAATGAAAAGCTCTCCAACAGATTGGGCAGTAAAAGACCATGAAGTACCAGAAACTAAAATTGAAGACCATATTATTGTAACACCTCCTTTTATTTCTAAAGGAAATACTGCTTTTAAAGGTAAAACGGAAATTGAATTACTAAGCAATACAAAAGACGCTTCAATTTATTATTCTGAAAACAATTCAGATTATAAAAAATACACAAAACCTTTTACCATTGCTGAAGCTGAAACACTACAAGTTTATTCAGAGCTCAATGAGAAAAAAAGTAAAATAATAACCACCAATTTTTTTAAAATTGATCCTAATTTATCTATTAAACTAGACTCAGAATATGCTAACCAATATAACGCTGGAGGAAATGATGCATTAATTGATGGTATTTTAGGAACACCGGATTTTAGAACAGGCACTTGGCAAGGTTATTTTGATACAGATGTTATTACAACAGTAGATTTAGGAAGTAGCAAACCTGTAAATCTTGTAAAAGTTAATTTTTTACAAGATCAACGATCGTGGATATTTTATCCAACAGCTGTAGAATGTTTAGGCTCTGTAGATGGAATTAATTTTACAAAAATTGACGCTAAAAGAACTATTGATGCAACAAAACAATCAGAAGAAACAACAATAAAAGAAGTGTTTTTTAAACAAGTACCAAAACAATATCGCTACATAAAAATTATAGCAAAAAAACTAGGGGAACTTCCAGAATGGCATTTGGGCTATGAGCACGATGTTAGAAGCTGGCTATTTGTTGATGAAATAATAATTAAATAACTGTAAACAAATTTTAATTACATTTAAACATACTAAAAACTAACTAATGGACAATCAAAATAATAAATCTGCTTTAACCACTTTAGTAACTGTTTTCTTTTTTTGGGGATTTATAGCAGCTTCAAACAGTGTGTTTATTCCGTTTTGTAAAACCTATTTTAATATTGATCAGTTTCAATCACAACTGGTAGATTTTGCTTTTTATGGTGCATACTATTTAGGTGCACTTTTTCTTTTTCTTGTTTCTAGTGCTATGAAACGTGATATATTAAATAATTGGGGCTATAAAAACGGCATTATTTATGGCTTATTACTCTCTGCTATTGGCGCATTTGTAATGTATCCTGCAACAGCTGGAGCAGAACAAGGACAAACTACTGTGTTCTATTTTGTACTTATTGCTTTTTTTATAGTGGCATTAGGTTTTTCGTTACAGCAAACTGCAGCAAATCCTTTTGCTATTGCATTAGGCGACCCAAAAACTGGATCACATAGATTAAACTTAGCAGGCGGCATTAATTCTTTTGGTACAACCATTGGTCCTATTGTAGTTAGCTTAGCTATTTTCGGTTCTGCGGCTTGGTCTACAGAACAACTAGCTGAAAAAATTAGTACTAATGAAATTACTTTAATTACAGTACAAATTTTATATTTATGTGTTGGTGTACTCTTTTTAATTGCAGCTGCGCTCTTTTATTTTTCTAAAAAATTACCTGCATTAAAGTCTAATACTAAATTCGAATCTGCTTATAAAGCTGGTGTTCTATTAGTTGTTTTAACTTTAATTATAATAGGTTGTTTCGGTTATATTTTTAGTACCTACTCTGGAGATGCAGTTTCAACCGAAACTGTAGAGCATACACGTTTAATTGTTTTATTTATAGCACTTTTTGCAGTTGTTACTGCTGTTTTTGTAGCTAATTTTAGCGCAGCAAAAAAACCAGAAGGTTGGGGCGCAATGAAATACCCACAACTTGTTTTGGGCATGCTTGCTATATTTACTTATGTTGGTGTAGAAGTTACTATTGGTAGTAATCTTGGCGAACTCTTAAAGCAAGCAGTTGAAAATACTGGATTAAATACTATAGGATTACCTGTATTAAATGATTCGGAAATAGGTAAATACATCTCTTTATATTGGGGAGGATTGATGATTGGTCGTTGGGTTGGAGCTGTAACAGTCTTTAATCCTAGTAAAGGATTAAAAAAGGCATTACTTATTATTGTTCCTTATATTGCATTTGGTGTTATTATTTTAGCAAATTTGGTTAAATATAGTTTCACTTTAAATGAAATTCTCTTTTTCTCAATTTGTATTGCTGTTCAAATTGGCGGCTTTTTTCTTGCAAAAGATAATCCTGTTAAAACCTTAAAAATATTTAGTTTATTAGGAATGGTAGGTATGCTAATTGGTCTGTTTTCATCAGGAAATATTGCTTTATTCGCTTTTATATCTGGTGGTTTATTTTGTTCTATTATGTGGCCATGTATTTTTACATTAAGTATTGCAGGTTTAGGAAAATATACCTCTCAAGGTTCGGCATTTTTAATTATGATGATTTTAGGAGGTGCCATTATTCCTCCAGTTCAAGGAAAGTTAGCCGATGTTTTTAACATTCAATCTTCGTACTGGATGGCAGTCGCTTGCTTTGCTTATTTATTATTTTATGCCTTTAGAGCAAAATCTGTTTTAGACAAACAAGGTGTAGAGTATTAAAATTTTAAATGAAAAGATTTCTGCTTTTGCGGAAATGAAAAAAAATATATTCTCGATGAACAGAAGAAAATTCTTAAAAAATGTAACTCTTTCTACTGCTGGTTTAGCAGCAGGAAGTACTTTAATGAGTTGTGCAGAAGATAGTAAAACTAAAAAACCAATAATAGCAGCTAAAACAATTGGTTCATTTCCGTTAGTTATCGCTACTTGGGATGTTAAAAATGCAACCGAAGCAGCCTATAACGTTTTAGAAAAAGGTGGAAATGCATTAGATGCTGTAGAAGCTGGTTGTAGAATTGAAGAAGCAAATGAGAAAGGGCAATCTGTTGGTAAAGGCGGTTTACCAGATAGAGATGGAAACGTGACTTTAGATGCTTGTATTATGGATAAAAACGGAAATTGTGGCTCTGTTGTTTATCTCCAAAATGTGACACACGCCATTACTGTTGCTAGAAACGTCATGGAAAACACACCACACGTAATGTTGGCTGGAAAAGGCGCAGAACAATATGCTTATGAAATTGGTTTAAAAAAAGAAAACCTCTTAACCGAAGCTTCAAAAAAAGCATGGGAGAAATGGAAAATTGAAGCCAAATATAAACCTATTATTAACATAGAAAACCACGATACTATTGGCATGCTTGCAATAGACCAAAATGGTGATATTTCTGGTGCTTGTACCACTAGCGGATTGGCATACAAAATGGCTGGTCGCGTTGGCGACTCTCCAATTATTGGCTCAGGTTTATTTATAGATAATGAAATTGGTGGTTGCGTTGCAACTGGTCTTGGTGAAGAAGTTGTAAAAACTGTTGGTAGTTTTTTGGTTGTAGAACTCATGCGACAAGGTAAAACACCTCAAGAAGCTTGCGAAGAAGCTATTAAGCGCATTGTAGAAAAACCTAATAGCGATTTTAAAAATTTTCAAGTGGGTTATATTGCTATTGATAAGCAAGGTGAAACTGGAAGTTTTGCGATACATCAATGGTTTAGTATGACTAAATATCAAGATGGAAAGAATGAAAATATTCAATCTCAATTTATTGTTAAAGCATAGTGCTTTTTTGTTGACAAGTTCTTCTGTAAACAAAAGATAAGTTTCGTAGTTTTATAACTTGATAAAACTATAATATGTCTGACAATAAACGTGTATTTCTAGTTGATGCTTTCGCATTAATTTTTCGTGGCTACTATGCCTTTATAAAAAATCCAAGAATAAACTCTAAAGGTGAAGATACCTCTGCAATAATGGGTTTTATGAACTCACTATTAGACGTTATAAAACGTGAAAGACCAGACTATTTAGCCGTTTGTTTTGATAAAGGCGGAAGTGCAGACCGCGTAGAAATGTATGCAGAATACAAAGCCAATAGAGACGAAACTCCCGAAGGTATTAAAACAGCGATTCCTTACATCATGGATATTTTAAAAGCCATGCATATTCCTATTGTAGTAAAAGCAGGTTACGAAGCAGATGATGTTATTGGAACCTTAGCCAAGCAAGCCGAAAAAGAAGGCTACCAAACCTTTATGGTCACACCAGATAAGGATTTTGCGCAATTAGTAAGCGAAAACATATTCATGTACAGACCACGATTTGGTGGTGGTTACGAAACTTGGGGAATCCCAGAAGTACAAAAGAAATTTGAAGTCACAGATCCTATACAAGTTATAGACTTTTTAGGTATGATGGGAGACACAAGTGATAATATTCCAGGATTACCAGGTGTTGGCGAAAAAACGGCGAAGAAATTTTTAGCCGCTTATGGCAGTATGGAAAACTTGTTTGCTAATTCGCACGAGCTAAAAGGCAAAATGAAAGAAAAAGTAGAAGCCAATCAAGAATTAGGATTATTGTCTAAAAAACTAGCCACTATTATGCTAGATGTACCTGTAACTTTTGATGCTAAAGACTATGAAATGTCTCAACCAGATGTTCCAAAAGTGACAGAAATTTTTCAAGAATTAGAGTTTAGACGTTTAATAGATAATTTTACAAAAACGTTTACCTCTGGAGCACCTGCAACAGTCACAGCAGAATCTTCAGCTAAAAAAGAAATAAAAGTAACACCTAAGGAAGCCGAAAGTGCTGGAGCAGGACAATTTAATTTGTTTGGAGGCGAGAGTCCTTCCGCGGAAGCGACAACAGAAAACACATTCCAACGTAAAACCATAGCCAATACATCGCATTTTTACCAAAGTGTAGCACCAGGAATGGCAACCAAACTATTCATTAAAAATTTAATGAACCAAACGTCTGTGTGTTTCGATACCGAAACTACAGGCTTAAACCCAATTACTGCAGAGCTTGTTGGTATCGCATTTTCATGGGAAGTTGGCAAAGGCTTCTACTTACCATTTCCAGAAGAAAAAGAAGAAGCACAGGCTATTATCGAAGAATTACGCTATTTTTTCGAAGCAGAACAAATTCAGAAAATTGGTCAGAATTTAAAATACGATATTAAAGTATTAGCAAAATATAACGTGCAAGTAAAAGGACACTTGTTCGATACTATGTTAGCGCATTATTTAATAAATCCAGACATGCGCCACAATATGGATATATTAGCAGAAACGTACTTAAACTACACACCAGTTCCTATTGTAGACTTAATTGGTAAAAAAGGAAAAAATCAATTGTCTATGCGAGACGTTCCGTTAGACAAACAAACGGAATATGCGGTTGAAGATTCGGACATTACATTACAACTAAAAGAACATTTTGAAAAAGAGTTAGGCGAAGCCAACACTAAAAAACTCTTTAATGATATCGAGGTGCCTTTAGTACCTGTTCTAGCTGCTATGGAATTAGAAGGTATTAATTTAGATGTGCCTTTTTTAAATGGTTTAGCCGAAGACCTAAACAAAGACATCGACACTTTAGTAACTAAAATTTACGAAGTTGCTGGCGAAGAATTTAATATTGCCTCGCCAAAGCAATTAGGAATCATCCTTTTCGAAAAACTAAAGCTTGTAGTCAAACCTAAAAAAACAAAAACAGGACAGTATAAAACTGGCGAAGATATTTTATCTGCTTTAGCAAAAGACCACGAGATTACAAGAGATATTTTAGAATATCGTGGTTTAGCAAAACTAAAAAGCACCTATGTTGATGCCTTACCATTACAAGTGGAGGAATCTACAGGTCGTGTACATACAGACTATATGCAAACCGTTGCTGCTACAGGACGTTTAAGTAGTAATAATCCTAACTTGCAAAACATTCCTATTCGTACAGAACTTGGCCGTCAAGTGCGTAAAGCCTTTATTCCGCGTAGTGAGGAGTACACTTTGTTAGCTGCCGATTACTCGCAAATAGAACTGCGTATTATTGCCGCTTTAAGTAAAGAAGAAACTATGATTGAAGCCTTTAAAAATGGCGAAGATATTCATGCCTCTACAGCTGCGAAAGTCTTTAATGTGCCTTTAGGCGACGTTACTAGAGAACAACGTAGTAATGCCAAAACCGTAAACTTTGGGATTGTGTATGGTGTGTCTGCTTTTGGATTGAGTAACCAAACCGATTTATCGCGTGGCGAAGCCAAAGAACTTATTGATACCTATTACGAAACCTACCCAAAACTGAAAAAATACATGAGCGAACAAGTCGATTTTGCTCGTGATAATGGTTATGTAAAAACGGTTTTAGATAGAAGGCGTTACCTAAAAGATATTAATAGTGCCAACGCTATTGTGCGTGGTGCTGCAGAACGTAATGCTGTAAATGCACCAATACAAGGTTCTGCTGCCGATATTATTAAAATTGCCATGATTAATATCTATAAAAAACTAGAAGCTGGTAATTATAAAACTAAAATGCTACTGCAAGTGCATGATGAATTGGTTTTTGATGTGTTTAAACCTGAATTGGAAGAGATGAAAGCGTTGATTAAAACCGAAATGGAGAGTGCTTTTGTAATGGAAGTGCCGTTGGATGTTGAGATGGATGTTGGGCTGAATTGGTTGGAGGCGCATTAAATCAAGTAAGTAAACTAATAAAACAGGGTAATATTTATATTTGTTATTGTATAATTAGTAGTACCAAATACTAGAAGTTATAGAGGTATTTTATTAAGTATTTGTGTAAATAAAAAAAATCAATATTTGGTTATTGGGAATTCTAAAAATAGGTTATATTAAGAGATTTCAACATTTAATTTCAGATTTTAAATGATATTCAGTTTAATAAATAGAATAGAAAAATTATTTTATGTTAGGTAATTCGATTTTAAATAAAGCAAAACACTCTCATAACACAGATGAATGGTATACTGACTACAAAACTGTAAAAGAAGAAGTTACTCATTATGCAAATATTATTGTAGTAGTGTTTCTTTCCATCTTATTCGGTACTTAATTAAAAAAAACGTGCAGTGATAGTATCAAATGATACTATCAAAAACCACTAAGCATTCACCAACTCCCAAAGCTCCACTTCTTCTTCAGCACGCCAATTTTGATCACGCTTTGTTTTATCTGAAGCCAGTTTTACTTTTCGTGTTAAGCGGTTTTCTAATGTAAAACGACCACCTTCTGCCAGTTCCTTTTTAATAGGATGTTCACTTTCAACATCAGTTATTTCAGCCATATTAGAAAATATAACAACAAGCTTTCCTTCTGGTAATAATCGTTTTTTAGCTTCCGCAAAAAACTCAGGAAACAAAGTATCGTTATAATAAATAGCTTCGTCATTTTTATCTAAATCGTGAGACGCTGGTAACCAAGGTGGATTAAAAACAATAAGTTCGGTTTGCTTTTCAAACTTACCGAAAAGAGATGCATAATCTAGTTCTACTTTACGAGACATTTTTGTTTCTCCCATAGACTTTGTTAGTCCAACAATAGCATTTGGGTTGGTATCTGTACCAAAAACTTTCTGGAAACCATGCTTTACCATTTGAAACGATAATACACCACTTCCTATCCCAACATCTATTGCAGATTTTTTAGGACCTTCGTATCTTTTTAACCAATTATCGAACAGTATTAAATGATCGAAACGCGTTGGAAAATACACACCATAATACGGATGAATTTTATTTCTTAACACAGGTAAAATAATCCCGTTTTTATGCCATTGCCAAGCACTATTAAGACCTTGCACTTTAGTAAATGGTAATAAAAAATTAGTATCCTCTGGATATAATTCTTCTAACCAACCAATAGCTGGTGCTTTTTTTACGGTTAATTTATGATCTACAATTTTTATATAAATAAGCTTCGCTAGTTCTTTATAAGCCAAACGGTAATCGCGCTGCTCTTGAAACATCTCGTTTGGAAACTTATCTTTTAAATGTTTATGTAACGCTTTAAGCAAGTCTAAACCGTTGCTATAAAATTCTGTTACCATTACAGGTTTACCAGCTTCTAGTCCTTTAATGGTACGATTAACGTTAATAGAGCGATTAAACTGTACTAAAGGCTGCTCTGGTAAAAAAGGTGCTGGTTTATTTATAATTATATCAGAAATCATAGGTATGTATACGTTAAATTGAATGGCGTAATAATGGTATTAGCAAGACGTACTATTAAATTATTTTATTGAAATTTAGAGACTAACGTCTCTTATTTTTAGACTTAAACTTAGCCTTATTCTTCCTTTGATTAAAAGGAACATTAGGAACAGCATCGTTAAAAGTGTTTTTAGCATCACCTTTGGGTTTGTTTTTACGCCATTTTTCTGCTTTTTCTGGCAGTAAGACTTTTAGTAAATCTTGACGTCCTAGCTTATTTAAAGTCTTATTAATCCACGCTTTGTTTTCTTCTTTATACCAAAAGAAAAAACGATGTTGCTCGTCTTTCTCTTTTTGCGAAATTGGTGTATTTACTTTTTTAAGCGTGTAAGGATGGTAACCACTATAATAAATTACAGTTGCAACCGTCATTGGTGTTGGTGTAAAACCTTGCACTTGCTCTAACTGAAAACCAAGATCTTTAGTTTCGGCAGCTAGGTTTGCCATATCTTCAACTTCGCAAGCAGGATGATTAGATATAAAGTATGGTATTAATTGAAGCTTTAATTTTTTAGCGACATTAATTTTATCAAAACGTTCCTTAAACTTATGGAAGTATGTAAACGATGGCTTACGCATTAATTTTAAAACAGGATCACTAGTGTGTTCTGGTGCTACTTTTAATCTGCCAGAAACGTGCTTAGTCATTACTTCTTCAGTATAAGCATCTAATTCTTTTGGATCTGCATTTTTATTAAATTCTGGCACTAACATATCATGTCTAATACCTGAACCTATAAACGATTTTTTAACTTTAGGATGCTTATCAACCGCTTGATATAATTCGGTTAATGGTTTGTGCGACGTATCTAAATTACTACAGATTACTGGCGAAATACAACTAGGTGCAACACACTTATCGCAAATAGATAGTACTTTTCCTTTCATTTGATACATGTTGGCACTTGGTCCTCCAATATCAGACAAATAGCCTTTAAAATCTGGCATATTAGCCACAGTATGTACTTCTTTTAAAATAGATTCTTGACTACGAGAGGCAATAAACTTTCCTTGATGCGCAGAAATGGTACAAAAGCTACAACCACCAAAACAACCTCTATGGATGTTAATGGAGAACTTTATCATCTCGAACGCAGGAATTGGTCCTCTTTTATTATATTTTGGATGTGGTAAACGCGTGTAAGGCATATCGAAAGAAGCATCAATCTCCTTTTCTGTCATGGTTGGATAAGGTGGATTTATCATCAACTTCTTATCACCTACTTTTTGAAAAATACGCCTTGCAGCCAATTTATTAGACTCTTGCTCAATAACCTTAAAGTTAGAAGCATATTTTTTCTTGTCCTTTAAACACACTTCATGAGATGCAATTTCTACATCTTCCCAATTTGCATTTTTTGGTATGGCTTCATCTTTATCTAAAAGAACAGCTGTTTGTAATACTGTATTTATACTATTAAAAGGCACTCCTTTTTCTAATAAACGCACAACTTCTCGCAAAGGCTGCTCACCCATTCCATAAACCAACATATCTGCTTTAGAAGTTTCTAAAATAGAAGGCATTAATTTATCGCTCCAAAAATCGTAATGTGTTACACGACGCAACGAGGCTTCAATACCACCAATTAAAACTGGAGTATCTGGCCATTTATCTTTTAATATCTTAGAATATACAGAAGTTGCGTAATCTGGTCTAAAGCCAATATCTCCATTTGGAGTATAAGCATCTTTATTACGTTTCTTTTTATTAGCATTATAATTACTAATCATAGGATCCATACAACCACCTGTAACACCAAAAAATAATTTTGGTTTCCCTAATTTCACGAAATCCTGAAGATTATCCTTTACATTAGGTTGTGGTACTATAGCAACACGCAAACCAAAACTTTCTAGCATACGCCCAATAACAGCAGGCCCAAATGTTGGGTGATCTACATAAGCATCTCCACTAAATAGGATAACATCTAGTGCTTCCCATCCACGTATTTTAACCTCTTTGTTTGTGGTAGGTAACCAATCTGAAAGTTTTAATTCTTGCATATCGCTGCAAAAATAGTCAAAAAATGAGTCTTATTTGTTATTCTTAAAGGCTTTAGTACTATATTTTAAGATTTATTAAAACATTGTCAATTCAAGTGATGCAACTTTAGGAGCATTGTATTGGAGACTATTTATCTGAAAACTCTCAATGCAATTTATTTAAGCTTCGCCTTAGTATCTTCAATCAAAATATATTTTGAATTCGATAATCACACAAATCACTCGAAGTGACAATTAATACTATTTGTAATTAACGAAAATACACTTAAATAAGTTTAATTTTAGTTTTTCTGAAGGAAATGAACAATATATTGAATGTTGTAAACAGTGTTTTTGAAGAATTCGAAGCCTAATTAACAATGCCAAAAACATATCAACAAAGTTATCAAATAAAATACTGCATACTATTTGGTATTCAATAAGTTTATCGTAAATTTGCAAACTCTTTTTGAGAGAGGAATGTTTAATCAATTTGTATAAAAACAAATCAAAAATTTAATTAATAACGTGGATACACTAAGCTACAAAACTATTTCAGCCAACAAAGCTACTGTCGATAAGCAGTGGGTTTTAATTGATGCTGATGGTCAGACTTTAGGCCGTATGTGCTCCCAAGTTGCAAAACTTTTAAGAGGAAAGCATAAGCCAAGCTTCACACCACACGTTGATTGTGGAGATAACGTAATTGTTATCAATTCAGAAAAAATCAACTTAACAGGAAACAAGTGGAACGATAAATCTTACATTCGTCACACAGGTTATCCAGGTGGTCAAAGAAGTTTAACTGCTACTGAATTGTTCGGAAAAGATCCGTCAAGATTAGTAGAGAAATCTGTAAAAGGAATGTTACCTAAAAACAAATTAGGAGCTGCACTTTTTAGAAATTTAACTGTTGTTACAGGAACTAAGCATGCTCACGAAGCGCAAAAGCCTAAAACAATTAACTTAAACGAATTCAAGTAATGGAAGTATTACACAAAATTGGTCGTCGTAAAACGGCTGTTGCTCGTGTTTACCTAAAAGAAGGTAAAGGAAAAATCACGATTAACAAAAAAGACATTAAAGACTACTTCGATACAGCAACGTTACAGTACAAAGTAAACCAACCGTTAGTATTAACTGACAATGCGGAAACTTTTGACATTAATGTAAACGTATTTGGAGGTGGTATTACTGGTCAAGCAGAAGCTATCCGTTTAGCAATTTCTCGTGCTATGTGCGAAATAAACGCTGAACACAGATTAGTGCTTAAACCAGAAGGTTTATTAACAAGAGACCCAAGAATGGTGGAACGTAAGAAATTCGGACAGAAGAAAGCCCGTAAGAAATTCCAATTCTCTAAACGTTAATATTATTGTTGAAATTATTTTCAACACAAAACAAAATTTAACACAGTTATTGTTGTCCTAGTATCCTTATATTTTAAGGAACAGGATTTAGTCTAGCATCTAAATAGTTAAGGCGATTTTTTTTAAATGACCACTTAATTATTGCTAATTCAACAGAACGTAAACTATTACAAAATGGCAGTAGAAGTAAAAGAATTACTTGAAGCAGGTGTACACTTCGGTCACCTTACACGTAAGTGGGATCCAAACATGGCGCCTTATGTATATATGGAGCGTAACGGTATCCATATTATAAATTTATACAAAACAGCAGCTAAGATCGACGAAGCTGGAGAAGCGTTAGCAAAAATCGCAGCCTCTGGTCGTAAAATCTTATTTGTAGCTACAAAAAAACAAGCAAAAGACATCGTCGCTGAAAAAGCAGGAGGTATTAACATGCCTTTTATCACAGAAAGATGGCCAGGTGGAATGTTAACAAACTTTATTACTATTAGAAAAGCAATCAAAAAGATGGCTACTATTGATAGAATGAATAAAGATTGAACATTTTTAACTTTATCTAAAAAAGAACGTTTACAAGTTGATCGTTTAAGAGCTAAGTTAGAAAAGAATTTAGGTTCTATTGTTGACATGACTCGTCTTCCAGGCGCTTTGTTTGTTGTAGATATTAAACGTGAGCATATCGCGATTAAAGAAGCACAGAAATTAAACATTCCTATTTTTGCAATGGTAGATACTAACTCTGATCCTCGTCAGGTAGATTACGTTATACCAGCAAATGATGATGCTTCTAAATCGATCGATAAAATATTAACGCATGTTACTGAAGCTATTATTGGTGGATTAAATGCGCGTAAAGCAGAGAAAGATGCAAATGCTGAAGGTAAAACTGAAGCTAAAGTTGAAGCTAAAGTTGAAAAAGTAGAAGCTAAACCAGCTAAAAAAGCAGCTCCTGCAAAGAAAGCAGCTCCTGCAAAGAAAGCAGCTCCTGCAAAGAAAGCAGCTCCTGCAAAGAAAGCGGCTCCTGCAAAGAAAGCAGCTCCTGCAAAGAAAGCAGCTCCTGCAAAGAAAGCGGCTCCTGCAAAAGAAGTAGCAGCAGCTAACGAAGAAGAATAAAACAATAAAACTATTACAAATAAAGTCGTTTGATTCTTTCCTAACAGAAATTAATTGAACGACTTTTTTAAAATATACTTATCATGAGTGAAGTAAAAATTTCAGCAGCAGAAGTAAACAAATTAAGAAAAGCAACTGGTGCAGGTATGATGGATTGTAAAAAAGCCTTAGTGGAAGCTGGAGGTGATTTTGATGATGCAATCGATGTATTACGTAAAAAAGGACAACAAGTAGCAGAAAAAAGAGCAGACAGAGATTCTTCTGAAGGTGCTGCTGCAATAAAAAT
>NZ_JASJHV010000068.1:0-28540 GCF_037625555.1 Lacinutrix sp. | reverse complement strand
AAATACACATGTGTCTAAAAATAAAAATTATTTAGTACAGAAATTAAAGAGTCTAAAGCAGATAAAATGATTATCAAGCCACTTAATGGTTTTGGTGGTTCTGGTGTGATTTTAATTAAAAAAATCGGCCATGAATAATATTAATTAATTGTTAGATTTCTACATTAATAGTGGAGATGGCACTTCAAACTATGTTATACTTCAAGATTATATAGAAGGAGTAGACCAAGGTTATGTAAGAATATTAATGCTTAATGGTGAGCCTATTGGAGCAATGAAACATGTTCCTGGTTCAGATGATCATCGCTCAAATGTATCTGCAGGTGGAAGTATTGCAAAACATACACTAACTAAAGCAGAAAAAGCGTTATGCAAACAAATTGGTCAAAAATTAGTTAAAGATGGATTGTATTTTGTTGGTATAGATGTTATTGGTGGAAAATTAGTAGAAGTAAATGTTATGTCTCCAGGTGGTATAACTTACATGAATAAAGTATATAAAAATAAGGTTAAAATACAGGAGAAAGTAATTGATTTTTTAGAAAGCAAAGTGATAGATAACTTGCAAGCTTTCGATAGACGTTCTCGTTTACGTAAAAGAGTAGAAGAAGCATAGAAAAGTAATACTATTATTAATTTACTTGTATGATTTAAAATGTCGCAAATTAAAGAAATAGATAATATAGTTTCAGTTGAATGGTTGCACAATCATATTCATGATAAAAACCTTTTGGTTTTTGATGCTACAATTTCTAAAGTTATTGGAGATATTTCAGCTTTAGCAAATATCAAAATACCTGGAGCACAATTTTTCGACATTAAAAACAAGTTTAGCATAAAAGATGCTCCTTTTCCAAATACTATACCATCAACTCAACAGTTTAATGATTCCGCTCAAGAATTAGGTATTAATAACGATTCTATCGTTATTGTTTACGACGATCATGGTATTTATTCTAGTGCAAGAGCTTGGTGGTTATTAAAAACCTTTGGGTTTAAAAACGTTGCAATATTAAATGGAGGTCTACCAGAATGGAAAGCAAAAGGTTATATCACAGAAGTAAAACAGAGTCCTAAATCTTATAAAAAAGGCAACTTTAAAGCTATTTATAACCCAAATAACGTAGTTTATATAGAATCTCTTGATGAAATTTCAAAAGATAAAAACTTTAAAATAATAGATGCAAGGTCTAGTGATAGATTTAATTGCGTTGTTGCAGAACCTCGAAAGGGATTAAGAAGTGGAACGATACCTTCTTCTTTAAATTTACCTTTTAATAAAGTTTTAAATGACAACAAGCTAAAACAAAAAGAAGAGCTAAAATCTGTTTTTAATAAACTTACAGAAGAAAACCAACATTTAGTATTTACTTGCGGCTCTGGTATAACAGCTTCGGCTTTAGCATTAGCAGCAACATTAGCTGGATATAATAATAGTGTTTACGATGGATCATGGACAGAATACGGAACTTTAAAAATTTCATAATTATGGACAAACCGAACCAATGGAGTAAAAAAGAATTAATTGCCTATATACTTTTATATTTAGCAAATTCAGATTTAGATCAAAGTAGCGAAGAAAAAGAATATATAATCTCTAGAGTAAATGAAGAAACTTTTGCGAGTGTTCATAAAGAATTTGAAAGAGATAATGATTACCAATGCATTCAAAAAATAATTACAAGCATCGTTTTTTGCTTTAATTCACTTTAACTTAAGCCTCTTTTTATTCTATTTGGTTTTTGGTATTATAACAGGTTATTTTGTTAAACGAACAGGAGGTTTACTAACTGGTATTGTATTTCATGCAGTAAATAATTTTGTTGTAACTGTTTCTCTCATCTATCTTAACTAAATAAAGAAAAGTCTCAAAGCTAATATAAGTTCTGTTTCAGTAACCATTAACTGAAGATTCTAAAGTCTATACTAAAAACCTTAAAAGAGCTTACTCGTTCTTAATTCACAGGAATTAAAGTAAACCAACTATATTTTACTTTGAGACTTTAACACCAAACAAATCTTTTTTATTTAATTTATGAGGCATAACAATCTCAAATCTTATAAAAGTAGTTTTATTTTATATTAGCATGTATAGGCAATGAGTAAACAGTACTTTTTAGTGAGTGATTACAACATTTAGATAAGATAACATAATACAGATTATAATATTTTAAATATTTATACTAAAGTGGTGTAGTAGCGTTACTAATTTATTTAACCAATAAATTTTGCTTTTAATTCTGGAGTAGGAATCCAACACGACTCCTTTTTACCATACCATTTATAACGGTTTTTTGCAATAAAATCGTAAACCCAATTACGAATAAAAGCAGGAACAATTAAGAAAATAAATAATAAATTTCTTGGAAACCCTAAACTTTTAGCCACATGTAATGCTGCAGTAGATTTTATTTTTAACGATTCTTTTTTTGGAGAATAAAGAAGAATAGAATCAGTTTTTAAAGGATCTATTTTAAAATGTTTTATAATTTTTTTACCAACATCACTCTGCAAAGCAGCAAACATGAAAACATTATTTTTATCATGAGTAATAGCATATTGTACAGATGAACTGCATAGGTTGCAAAGACCATCGAATAGTATTAATTTTTTATGTTTTGGTACTTCTTTTATCACAATGCAAAAATATGAATTATTTATATTGTATTTCTATTTCTTGACTGCTTCAACCAGTTCTAATAAATCTACATTAACATTGGTTGTAAATATGCCATAATTAACAATTGCTTTATCTTTCTCTAACGCATCTATACTACCTACAGCACGACCATCATGCATCCTCACACGATCTCCAATTTTTAAAACAGGCTTAGGCTTTTCTACTGGAATTGCTTTTTTATTAGCTTCCTTTTTCTTTTTCCTAATAACATCTACCTTTTTTTCGGCCTCTTTTTTAACCTGTACTTCTTTTATTTTTTCTGCTTTCGCTTGTTTTGCTGATACTTTTTTACGTTTAGAGTTTTCAATTTGCACTAAACGAAACAAATCTGCCATTAATTCTCGCTTTTTTTTATCGTTAAAGTACTTTTTAGAAATATCGTTAACCTTTTGGCCTAAGTAAATTAAACGCTGATTACTATCGTATAATTCTTGATAGTTTTCTAGTTTTTTTTGAATCTTTAAATTAGTTTCTTCTAGTTTTTCTGCTTCAGAATGTTTTTTTTGTTCGTTCTTTTTTAAAGACTCTCCAGTTTTTTCTAATCTTGCTCGCTCTTTTTGAAGTTTTGCTATAGTAGCATCAAAACGCACTTTAGAACGTTCAATCTTCTTTTTAGAACGGTTTATCAAGCTATATGGAATTCCGTTTTTCTGTGCTACCTCGAAAGTAAACGAAGAACCTGCTTGACCTAAAGCTAGTTTATACATTGGCTCAAGCGTACGCTCATCAAACATCATATTAGCGTTAATCATTTCTGGCTTTTCGTTTGCTAGCATTTTTAAATTAGCATAATGCGTAGTTATAATGCCAAAAGCATTTCTAGCATAAAATTCTTCTAAAAATGTTTCAGCTAAAGCACCACCTAATTCAGGGTCTGATCCTGTACCAAATTCATCTATTAAAAACAGCGTATTTTTGTTTACTTTCTTTAAAAAGTAATTCATCTGTTTTAATCTATAACTGTAAGTACTTAATTGGTTTTCTATAGATTGGTTATCACCTATATCTGTTAAAATACGGTCGAATAATGTTACTTTACTACGTTCATGAACAGGAATTAGCATGCCACTTTGCAACATTAATTGCAACAAACCAACGGTTTTTAAGGTAATACTTTTTCCACCAGCGTTTGGTCCAGAAATAACAATAATGCGCTTGTCGTTATTTAACTCAATAGATTGCGGAAACGTTTTCTCTTTCTTTTCTTTATTACTTAAAAAGAGTAGAGGATGGTATGCATCACGCAAGTACATTTCTCTATTCTCACTAATTTCTGGTAAAATACCATCCATAGATCTCGCATATTTTGCTTTTGCAGAAATAACGTCGATTTCTATTAAGAATTTTTGGTATTGCTCTATTAATGATAAAAACTGACGTAAGAAATTAGTAACTTCTTTTAAAATTCTTACAACTTCTTCACCTTCTTCGTATTCTAAATTATTAAGTTCTCTGGTGTGTTGTAATGTAGTTTCTGGTTCAATATAAACTATACTTCCAGTTCTACTTCCTCCCATTATTGCACCTTTAACTTTACGTCTATACATCGCTTTTACAGCTAGTACACGCTTGTTTTCTACCACAGATTCTCGAATATCGTCCAAGTAATCTAGATTATGGTATTGGTTTAATGCCGAAGTAAAACTAGAGTTAATTTTACCTTTAAGTTTGTTCATGGTTTGCCTAATCTCACGCAAAAGCGCAGAGGCATTATCTTTTACATCTCCAAAAGGATCTACAACACTGTCTATTTTTTCTATAAGTGCAGTCGTAACTTCTATACGTTGCGAGAAATGTTTTAGGTTTGGATAGTATTCTTCAAACTTATTTAAAAACTTAACAATCTCGTTTGTAGTTAACGAGATAGAAATAATTTTCTTTAAACTGTGTGTTTCTAAATAGGTGTTTTCTATACGTAATAATTGTAACTCTTTAGTAATAGCATCGAAACCATGATTTGGTATGCGGTTATCGTTATAAAAAGACGACACATATTCATTGGTTAATTGCAACGCATTAAGTAATGCCTCTTTATCTTTAAAAGGTTCTATTATTAAGGCTTTTTGGTTGCCTAAATTCGAGACACAGTATTCGCTAATTTGTTCTAAAACAGTTGCGAATTCTAAATCTTGAAGTGTTTTTTTGTGAATATTAATCATAGTATTTCCCACGACAGTGGAAATCTCATTCTTTAAATACGTTTTCTTTTTCTTAGCTGCACAAAGTTACGCAATAGGAATGGAAAATAGAATTTTGTTTTTTGAAGTACTTATTAATAGTAAATGTAAGTACTTTATTTACTTCTGGCGAAGTAAATTCTACACAAAATTATTTTAAAGCAGGTAATTATTTACAGTCTAAAGAAAGTAATCACTCTAATTCTAATACTTTTGGTTTGGTTGGTATTAAAACTTTGACTGTCTCGCATTAAAAAGTTTACTCAATTTCTTTTATATTAAAGTCGGCAAATAAAACCTCTTCATCTCTAAGATCTTGAGCATTAATTAAACTTCTGTAAATTCCCCATTTAGGTCTTACAAAAGTTCCACCTGCTCTCCAATTAATAATAGCATTGTTAGCATACGAAAATAGAATTGTACCATCACTTACTTTTTTTATTGCAATGTCGTACGTTCCAGATGTGCTATATTTTATTGTTTCGGTAACTTCTAACCAAGTACCAATTAATGGTGCTAAATCTGTTTGTGCCAAAGTAATTTGAGAGTCGGTTTCTGCATAACGAAGTTCAAGCCTATCTGGAGTTCCTTTTCTACTTGTTAAAGTTTACATAGGCATACTTTCAAATGCACCACCAACAGACTTTAATTGATGTAAATGTGTAAAATTTGGGGAGGATTGAAAACCATCATTTAATTTAAACTTCCATTTATAGACTACTATTTCATCTTCGATTCCTAATAAATTATCTGGAGATTGGTCGTAGGCTTTTATTTCATTTCGTTGTCTATCGAAATTAGTACAGCGATCGTTATCTGGAGTTGTATGCAAATAAAAACGAAATACGTTTGCGTTTAATTCGCTATCAAATAATTCATCCATATGTTCACCAAATGCATTATGGTTACAATCTGGTGTTTCTATTGGGTTTTGTCCTGGAGCTAAAACTGAAGTAATTAAACTATAAGTATTTCCTGGTCCATCTGCAATTAAACTAACGCCTTCAGGAGTTGAGATTACAATCTCTTTTTCAAGTTGAATTGTTACAGTGTTATTAGAAGGATTTGAACCGATATAAGACCCTTGAAATGCAGATTTAAAACCTATTGAAGCAGTAAATTGTGTCGTATCGGCATTAAAAACACGTGCTTTTTCAGTTTTGTTTATACCAGCAGTTCCATAACTGTAACTTAATGCATTATTAATTTTTTGAGTTAAATCTCTACTATCAATCCAAACCATTACATTTTGAGATGATGCTATAGAAATATCTGTACTCATTGGGCTTGCGTTTACAGCGTCGTCGCTTTTATTACAACTAGTTGTAAAACATAGAAGAATGATGATTACGTTAATGGTCATAGCTTTTTTCATATTATATTTTAATCTTTTAAATCGTAAACAGAGTACATGTTCTTGTTAATTAGTTTTTTAGGAATTGCGCTAAAGATAGCGTTTCTTATAGGATAGCCAGTATTCATATTTGCTATTTTTCCTGTAAACCAAGATTGTCTAACAATACTATTGACTCTTTTAAAACGCTTCTTTTGGAACGCTTTAAAGTTATTTTTATTTGGGTTTTCTGAAATTATTTTACCTAAATGATAAGCGTCTTCAATAGATTGAGCACCTCCTTGTCCCATATTTGGTGTTGTTGCATGTGCTGCATCACCAATAAGGCAAACGTTATCTTTATGCCAATCTTTTATGGGTTTTAGGTCTGTAATGTCATTTCTTAAAATGTCTTCAATTTCTGTATTACTTATAAGCTGATGAACCAAAGGATGAAACGCTTTAAAATAGGAGCCCAATTTTGCTTTTAAATTAGTTTTATCATCTTTTTGAAAAGCTTTACTTTTCTTTACTGCAAACCAAGAGGTTTCATTTTTAGATAATTGAGACAAACCAAATCGAATGCCTTTTCCCCACATTTCGATACCTCTATCTTTATATTCTATAGGCAATGCACTTTTCATTACACCTCTCCAACAGGTTTGACCAGAATAACGAATTTGAGAATTTGGGAATACTTGCGAACGGACTTTAGAGTCTATTCCATCTGCACCAATAAGATATTGACTTTTAGTTGTAGAACCATCTTGAAAAATAACTGTTACAGAATTGTTTGCTTGTTCTAATGATTTAAAGGCTTTATTCCAATAGATTTTTTCTTTTGGAATAGATTCAATTAAAGCTAATTGTAATTTTGCGCGATGTATTGCTAGTGTAGAAAAACCGTACTTTTCTTTTGCTGGTAATTGACTGCTATCTGCAAGTGGTTTTAGTTTTTGGTTAGATAATGTAATTCTGTCAATACTATTCCCAGCTCTAAACACAGTATCTATAACACCTGCAAATTCTAAAACTTGTAAAGCATTTGGAGCTAACCAAATTCCTGCTCCTAATGCATTAGGTTTTTTTGCTTTCTCAAATAATTGGTAGTCTATATTTAGCTTTTCGAAGATTAGAGCAGTGGTTAAACCACCAATTCCAGCACCTATAATTGTGTACATTTTGGAACGTATTTAGTGTACTATAAATATACGGAAACAGTCATCATTATTAAAGTAAATACAACCAAAATAATAAATAATGGCATGATAAATTTAAGCCATTTATTAAAGCCAACTTTTACTATAGCTAAAGACGCTAATATTAAACCTGTTGGATTAATTAAGTAAAATAATCCCATACCATATTGGTAAGCATTTACTACAATTTCTCTTCCTATACCAACACCATCTGCCAAAGGAGACATAATTGGCATTGTTAAAACAGCCATTCCAGATGAACTAGGTATAAAGAAAGCACAGCATAAATACCTGTCATGGCACTTGCAAAAAGACCTTTATTCATTCCGTTTATGATGTCGCTTGCGTAACATAACATAGTATCACTAATTAAACCATCTGCCATAATAACTGTAATTCCTCTTGCAATACCTAATAATTAGAGCAACACCTAATAAATCTCCTGCGCCTTTTACAAACGTATCTATAAAAGTAGATTCTTTAATACCTGTAATAATTCCTATTAAAATAGCTCCAACTAAAAAAGTTGCTGTCATTTCTACAAACCACCATTCTAGAGCAACAACACCTATAATCATGATTACAAAACATAAAGCAAATACTATTAGAGCCAAACGTAAACGCATAGTAAAATTTACCGTTTCGGTCTTATTAGTTGAGAATAGTGCCGCAATTTGTTGTTGCTGATCGTAAATAATAGATTTCGTTGGATCTTTTTTAACACGATTTGCATAACGTAAAATATAAATAATACATATCGTTAAACAAGCCACTAGCATTAACGCTCTACCTATTGCGCCTGTGGCCGAACTAATACCAGCTGCATCACTAGCAATAATAGAACTAAATGGATTTATTGTTGAACACATAGTACCAATAGAAGAGCCTATAAATATACAAGCCACACCAACCAAAGCATCATATTTTGCAGCTAAAAATACTGGAACCAAAATAGGGAAGAAGGCAATAGTTTCTTCAGCAAAACCAAAAGTTGTTCCACCTAAAGCCACTAAAAGTGTGACTAAAATTATTAAAACATATTCTCTTCCTTTTAAAGCATTTGCTAGTGAAGCTATTCCTGTATCAAAAGCTCCAGTGCTATTTATTATACCTATTAAGCCTCCAATTATTAATACAAGAAAAATGATATCAGCAGCTTCAATAATACCTTTAACAGGAGATTTAATAAACTCAAATACACCTTGTGGTTTTGCTTCTAACTTTTTATAGGTGTTTGGAATGTTAATAGCCTTATAAATATCTACACTTGTAAATTTTTCTAATGGAATTTTTATAGCTAAAGCCTCTAATGTTTCTTGTGTAGCAGGTAAATTGATTGATTTCTCAGTGCTAGCTTGTGTGAAGGTTTTGGCTTCTTTATCATATACTAAAGTATCGTATTTGCCAGCTGGAACAATCTACGTTAACAGTGTTACTAGTGCTACAATTATTAATAGAATGGTTTGGGCTGAAGGGAATTTTAGGTTTTTCATGTTTGCTGTCATTCCTGCGAAGGCAGGAATCTCTTTTTAATATTGTTTGTTAGCTTTAATAATGGATTCCTGCCTTTGCAGGAATGACAAAATTAATAATTCTCTTTTATAGCACTAAAGATAGTATTATTTTTATTCTGAAAAACAAAAAACATAATGAGAGTAGATATTCATGAAAGCTGGAAATTGCAATTAGAAGCTGAGTTCAATAAGCCTTACTTTGAATCACTAATACAGTTTGTGAAATCTGAATATAACAACACGAAATGTTTTCCACCTGAAGCATTAATTTTTAATGCTTTTAATAAATGTCATTTTAACGATTTAAAGGTTGTAATTATTGGTCAAGATCCTTACCATAATTACAATCAAGCTAATGGTTTATGTTTTAGTGTAAATAACAACGTTAAACATCCTCCATCATTAATCAATATTTTTAAAGAAATTGAAACAGATTTGAATATTCCATATCCAAAAAGTGGAAACATAGAGTATTGGGCAAAACAAGGTGTGTTTTTATTAAATGCAACTTTAACAGTTCGTGCTCATGAAGCTGGAAGCCATCAAAAGCAAGGTTGGGAAATCTTTACAGATGCTATTATAAAAACAATTAGTGATACTAAAGAAAATGTAGTGTTCCTTCTTTGGGGGGGATTTGCAAAGAAAAAAATGAAGCTAATAGACACAGAAAAACACCATGTTTTCACCTCAGGTCATCCTTCTCCTTTAAGCGCAAATCGTGGTTATTGGTTTGGAAACAAACATTTTAGTAAAACTAATGTTATTTTAAAGAAACTTGATTTGAAAGAGGTGAAATGGTAACACCTGGTTATAAATCTTCTACCAAATCTTTATAATCCCATTTTTCAGGAATAATATCTAAAGCAAATAATTCGTCTTGAACCTTCTTTACCGTTTCTTTAGAAAGATTCTCTTGAGACCATTCTGTTAAACTCAGCCATTCTTGTACATCTTCCAATTCTTGCTCATATCTATTTGCAATCATGCGATCTATACTAGGAATGTCTTTAAACTCAGAAGTAGTAATATTTACAATATCTAAAATAGCTTTAACGTCTTTCTTATTGGTCTTTAAAAAATCTTCACGAACAGCTACAACAAAGCAAGGCCAAGGACTTGGACATTCAGCAATACGTCTAAAAACACCTTTGTCAACAATGGGTTTTGTCATGAATTTTTCCCACATAAAATAATCTGCTTTTCCAGCTGTAAGACCTTCAACAGCTCCATCTAAATTTTTTATAACCTCAAAATCAAGATCTTCTTTTACATTCCAACCATTATTTTGAGCATTTATATAAGCCATTAAATGAGAACCTGAACCATAACGGCTTATAGCAGCTTTTGTACCTCTAACTTCTTTAATAGTCTTGTAATTAGACTCTGCTGCAACATGAATTCCCCAAATAAGAGGTGTTTTAACAAAAACCTGAACGATTTTACACTTATTACCTGCAATAATATCTTTAATAATACCTTCAGTTAAAATAACAGCCATGTCAATGTCTCCATCACGAAGTCCTTTACACATTGCTCCAGTTCCACCAAAAAAGTCTTTCCAACGTAAGTTTATATCTGCAGCTTTATATTCGGCATTTTTAAGTCCTAAATACCAAGCTAGATTAAAATGTTCTGGAACGCCTCCAATGTTTATTGTTTTCATAATCTTATTTGCCTTTCGACTGCGCTATAGTTAAACTTAAGAGATAATTTTAGTTATTACTATTTCATGAATTAAAAATACTTAGTCGTAACTTTATAACTTTACTAAAACACTTGCACAATTTTTTTAATCTTATAGAATAGATTTATTTATTGAACTAGTTTATTTAATGTATAAACAATCAATTTATCAACTGTTTTTGTTGGGTTTTCACTAAACTTCCCAGAAGCACGATTAGCAATAATAGCATTCATAGATAATGCTTTATGTCCTAAAAGCTTTGAAATACCATATATTCCTGCGGTTTCCATTTCTAAATTAGTAATGTATTTGCCTTTATAATTAAAGCTTGCTAATTTATTATTTAATTCGTTATCCTGAAGTGCTAATCGTAAAATTCTACCTTGTGGTCCATAAAAACCAACGTTAGTTGCTGTAAAACCATTAACTGTTTTATTAGAACTGAATTGCTTCAACAAACTTGCATGACAATTAACAACATAAGGATCGGACTTTGCTTTATACCAATTAGTGTGTTCTATTAATGCCTTAGAAATTGCTTTATTTTGAAATACTTCACTATCATAAAAATGAAGTAAACTATCGAAACCTGCAGCCATTTCACTAATTAAAAAAGAGTCTACAGGAATCTCTTTTTGTATAGATCCAGAGGTTCCAACTCGAACAATAGTAAGAGAGGTTAGCTCTTTTTTAATTTCTCGTGTCTTGAGATTTATGTTTACCAAAGCGTCTAACTCATTAAAAACAATATCTATATTATCTGTACCAATTCCTGTTGAAATAACAGTAATACGCTTACCTTTAAATGTTCCTGTTTGTGTATGAAACTCTCTTTTTCGAGTTTCAAATTCAATACTATCAAAATGTTTGGTTACACTAGATACGCGATCTGGATCACCAACAGTAATAATAGTATTAGATATATGCTCAGGCCTAAGGTTTAAGTGATAGACACTACCATCTGGATTTAATATTAATTCTGATTCTTTGATTGCCATTTAAATAGTTGCAATTAATTTATTGTCTTTTTTATGGTATTGAAACTTTGATTTATTAACGCCTCCATATTGAAAATCAATAGTTAACATTTTTAAAAAGTTTTTTTGATGTTCTATAGCTAAATGACCATTTCTATTAAGTGTAAGTTTATCCTCAGTTTCATCATAAAATAATTCCAATTCATTTATCATTCGTTTTAGTTGAAGGTCTCCAAAACCATAGTATCCTTGATAATGCAAACAATAACCTAACAAATGATGCCTAGATTTTATTTTATATTCCTTAATAAGTTTTAAGGTATTGTATTCTAAAGTATTTAAACCGCTTCTTGTATCTGGAAAACGTCTTAAATGTGCTTTTAAGCAGTTACTTAAATATTTAAAATTGGATGGCCTTACTATTAATTCTTTAAATAGATTATGGTCGTTTTCACAGTAAATACGCCATGCTTTTTGGGCAGTAGCTACATCATCTATAGTCAGTTCTACTTTATTTTTAAAATGTTGTTTTAATTGTTTTGGATTGAGTTCTGGTAATGCTTTAAGACCTTTTTCATTTTCAATACGTCCACTACAAACTAAATACATTGGTATTCTTACTTGCTTTTGTTTTAATAAACTAATTGCTGCAATTAAATTAATATGGCAAAACAAATCGTATTCAAACCAAAGGATTACTTCTTTATAATCATTAATTTGGTTTGTTTTTTGAAATTCGGATTGAATTTTTTCAATATTATATTCTGCATCATATACAGATTCTAAAAATGCTTTTCGTTTTTCAAAAAAAGTAATACTATCAATTTCTTTTTCTACAGGACCTTCGCAAAGCATTTCGTGCCAGGTTAAAAAATCGCCTTCATATTTTTCTCTTTCAAGATACTCTGTAAGGCTTGAACCATTGGCAATATGCAGCGTGTGTTTAGTCATAGAATTTAACCTCCAACACGTTTTACATTAAAACCTTTTTCTTTAAGCATTGCCATTATTTTATCACGAAAATCGCCTTGAATAATAATTTTATCGTCTTTAAAACTTCCACCAACACTAAGCTTCTGTTTTAATTCTTTAGCTAATGCTTTAAAGTCTTCTCTAGCTCCTGTATAACCTTCTAATATGGTAATAGGCTTACCTTTTCGCTTTTCGTATTTACAAATAATAGGATCGTCTTGCAACCAAATTCCATTATCGTCTTTTGTAATTTCTATTTCCTTTTCTTCGTGCTCTGGAAAGAGGTTTTTTAACTGATCTTTTAAATCCATCTTCTTTAGTTTACAGTCGCAGTTTTTAGTCGTAATATCACAACTGAGTAGCACTGTGACTGAGACTGTAAACTGAATACTATTTCTTAAGTCCTAATTCAATTAAACGTTGGTCTAAAAATTTTCCAGCTGTAATATCGTCAAACTGTTTTGGATTTTCAGTATCTATACAACTATCTAAAACATCTAGTTTCATTTCACTAATTGGATGCATAAAAAATGGAATAGAGTAGCGGCTAGTTCCCCAAAGCTCTCTTGGTGGATTGATTACGCGATGTATTGTAGATTTTAATTTATTATTGGTGTGCCTTGATAACATATCTCCAACATTAATCATTAATTCGTCTGGTTCTGCAATAGCGTCAAGCCATTCGCCTTTATGGTTTTGAACTTGTAATCCACGACCTTGAGCTCCCATTAATAATGTAATTAAATTAATGTCACCATGAGCAGCAGCACGTTCGGCAGCTTTAGGCTCTTCAGTAATTGGTGGATAATGAATTGGTCTTAATATAGAATTACCATTATGTATGTAATTATCAAAGTACGTTTCATTTAAATCTAAATGAAGTGCTAAAGCACGTAATACATATTTAGCTGTTTTTTCCAGCATTTGGTACGTTTCTTTTCCTACTTCGTTAAAAGCAGGCAACTCTTTTACATCCACATTTTCTGGATACTCTTTAGCACGTTCTAAATCATCTTCAACATATTGTCCAAAATGCCAAAACTCTTTTAAATCGCCTTCTTTCTTACCTTTTGCACTCTCTTTACCAAAAGACACATAACCACGTTGACCACCAATTCCTGGTATTTCGTAGTTTCTTTTTGCATCTACTGGTAAGCTGAAAAAGTTTTTTATTTCAGAATATAATCTATCAACTAATTTCTCATCTAAAAAATGTCCTTTTAAAGCTACAAATCCTATGTCTTGGTATGCTTTTCCAATTTCATCTATAAATTTTTGTTTTCTTTTTGGATCTTCGGAAAGAAAATCTTCTAAATTAACACTTGGAATACTTGTCATATATGTTATAGTTTAATAATCGTCTATATACAAATGTAAATAAAAACTCCCATATTTAATAATTGATTTTTATGCAATAATGTTATATTTGAAAAACCTTATTTGTAATGTTAAATACATTTATGAAATCGAACATTAAGTACAACAAAACAAAGTTGTCTCCTGAGACAAAAATAGCATTATATAAAGCGATGCTTAAACCTCGCTTAATTGAGGAAAAGATGCTTATTCTATTACGTCAAGGTAGAATTAGTAAGTGGTTTTCTGGTATAGGACAAGAAGCTATTTCTGTAGGTGTTACAATGGCAATGAAACCTGAGGAATACATATTACCAATGCATAGAAACTTAGGTGTTTTTACTACTAGAAAAATTCCACTATACCGCTTGTTTAGTCAGTGGCAAGGAAAAGCTAACGGATTTACTAAAGGTCGAGATCGTTCGTTTCACTTTGGTACTCAAGAATATAATATTGTTGGTATGATTTCTCATTTAGGACCACAATTTGGTGTAGCAGATGGCATTGCTTTAGCAAGCAAATTGAAAAACAAAAATCAAGTAACAGCAGTATTTACCGGAGAAGGAGGAACTAGCGAAGGAGATATTCATGAAGCTTTAAACGTTGCTTCTGTTTGGCAATTACCTGTCTTATTCTGTATTGAAAACAATGGTTACGGACTCTCAACACCTACTACAGAACAATATAATTGTAAAGACTTAGCAGATCGTGCCATAGGTTATGGTATGGAGTCTCATATTATAAATGGCAATAACATTTTAGAAGTATATACTAAAATTTCTAAAATTACAGAAGACATTAGAAATAATCCTAGACCTGTTTTAATAGAGTTTAAAACCTTTAGAATGCGTGGTCACGAAGAGGCTAGTGGTACAAAATATGTTCCTCAAGAGCAAATGGACACTTGGTCTAAAAAAGATCCTATAGATAATTATAGAGCACATTTAATTGCTGAAAAAAAATTAACAGAAAGGCAAGATACTATTTTTAAAGCCGAAATTAAAGCAGAAATAGATACGCATTTAGATAAAACTGATGCAGAAGAACAAATTACTTCTTCTATATCTAATGAGTTAAAAGATGTATTTCAAGAATTTGATTATCAAGAGGTTAAAGAAAATTCAAATACTGAAGAGTTACGTTTGGTAGATGCTATTCATGAAGGTTTAAAACAATCTATGGAACGTCATGACGACTTAGTTATTATGGGACAAGATGTTGCCGAATATGGTGGTGTTTTTAAAATTACAGATGGTTTTGTAGAACAGTTTGGAAGAGATAGAGTTCGTAATACGCCAATTTGTGAATCTGCTATTATAGAGACAGCAATGGGCCTAAGTATCTCTGGTATAAAGAGTATTGTAGAGCTTCAGTTTAGCGATTTTATTACTTCTGGCTTTAATCCTGTTGTAAACTATCTAGCAAAATCACATTATCGATGGAATCAAAATGGAGATGTAGTATTACGTATGCCTTGTGGAGCAGGCGTTGCAGCTGGACCTTTTCACAGTCAAACCAACGAAGCTTGGTTTACAAAAACACCAGGTTTAAAAGTGGTTTATCCAGCATTTCCAAAAGACGCAAAAGGATTATTAGCTACAGCAATTAACGATCCTAATCCTGTGTTATTTTTTGAACATAAGGCATTGTATAGAAGTATTCGCCAAGACGTACCAACAGACTACTTTACCATTCCTTTGGGCAAAGCAGCTACTTTAAGAACAGGAGAACAAATTACAGTTATTGCTTATGGTCAAGCTGTACATTGGGCAATGAATACATTAGATAAACATCCAGAAATTAAAGCCGATTTATTAGATTTACGCTCCCTTCAACCTTTAGATACAGATGCTATTTATGCTTCTGTAAAAAAGACTGGGAAAGTAATTATTCTTCAAGAAGACTCCTTATTTGGAGGTATTGCTAGTGATATTTCTGCATTAATTATGGAAAATTGCTTTAAGTTTTTAGATGCTCCTGTTAAGCGTGTGGCTAGTTTAGACACACCAATTCCTTTTATAAATCAACTAGAAGACCAATATTTATCGCGTGATAAGTTTGAAGGAGAGTTGCTGGAGTTAGTTGCCTATTAAGTTTAATCAAATTATAAAAAAAACACTATTTAAAATATCTAAAATGGATTGTCCTTCGGAAGAAAATCTAATTAGAATGAAATTAGATGGTATTTCGAGTATTAAAAATCTTGATTTTGATGTAGCAAATAGAAAGTTAACTGTTTTTCATAATGAAGATATTACCCAAATTGAAACTTCAATTATAGAACTTAATTTAGGAGCGCAAAGAATTTCTACAGAACAAACAAATCAAACCGATTTTGAAGAAGATAAAAACCAATCCAAATTACTTTGGACAGTTCTAGTTATAAACTTTCTCTTTTTTATAATTGAAATGACAACTGGTCTCATTTCAAAATCAATGGGACTTGTGGCTGATAGCCTTGATATGCTAGCAGATAGTTTTGTTTATGATATTAGTTTATTTGCAGTTGGAGGTAGTTTAATAAAAAAGAAAAAGATTGCGAAAATTGCTGGTTATTTTCAAATAGTACTAGCTGTTTTTGGGTTTGCAGAAGTTATTAGGCGATTCTTTAATTCTGAAAGCCTTCCTCATTTTAAAACAATGATTATAATTTCAATATTTGCACTAATTGCAAATGGTATTTGTCTCTATATTTTACAAAAATCTAAAAGTAAAGACGAAGCACATATGAAAGCGAGTATGATTTTTACATCTAACGACGTGATTATTAATATAGGAGTGTTTTTTGCAGGAATTTTAGTAAATATTTTCAGCTCTAATAAACCAGATTTAATTATTGGAACAATTGTTTTTATATTAGTAATACAAGGTGCTTATCGTATTTTAAAACTTAGTAAATAATTAATTTAACTTTTCTATATTTCCTTAGCAACAGCTTCAACTTCATCTAAAACACGTAATAAATTGCCACTCCAAAGTTGCTCTATATCAGATTCTGTATAACCTCTTTTAACAAGTTCTAAAGTAATATTAAAGGTTAGCTTGCGTCTTTCCAGCCCTCAATACCACCATCAAAATCACTACTAATACCAATATGATCTATTCCTATTTTTTCTACCAAGTAATCGATGTGGTTTACAAAATCTGAAACATTAACTTGTTCTGGAAAGTTGGGTATTTCTAATGCTTTAGTGTTAGTAATCTTCATGAGTTTATCTATAGTTCCGGTATCTTTAATTTCTTGTTGCTGAACTTTGGTAAGGCTTTTCCAGTTTTCTTCAATATACCATTGTCCTTCAAAAGATTTATCTCCATTATTATATAAAGAATCTGCTATTTCTGAACTTAAATCCATTAATACTTTCTGATAAGTGTCTAGTATTACTTTTTGTTCCCTCTAAAGTTCTAGTTAATTGATTACTGTTTAATGTTCTCATAATGTTATAGTTTAATATTGTTAAATTGTTTGGTTATACTTAAAAGATGACATATGATACTTTTTGTTACAGTACTATGCATAACAAAGTGCTTTTTTAACATAATTTAACTTATTGACCGCTATAAATGAATATAATAGTGGATTTAGCTTGTGAAAAAGTATTGTTTTAGATTATTAATACAATTTTAATATTTTAGGTATAGTTTTTGTTTTATTTTTGTGAGATAGTTATTAATGAACATGAAATTAAACTTGTTTTTACTTTTTACATTCTTTTTAGTGCTTACAGCAAGCGCTCAAATAGACAGTAAAAATAAATCTATAGTTATATCTGCAGAGGAAGTAGAAGACCCTAAACAAGATAACGAACTTATTATCATGCCTGAAGAAAACAACAGCGCAAAGCCTGATGATAAGAAGGAAAACGAAATTTTGTTACCAAAAAAAGCAACCCTACCTGTTGCAAAGCGCAAAGACTTTTCTATGATTAAAGAAAATAAATTTAGAAATCCAGCAGAGCTATACCAAAAGCAATTAAAAATTGCTTTAAAATTAAGACCAGATAGTGAAAAAAGTAATAATGGGAGGTCTACAACACAGTTTTTTGGAGAGTACCGAACAAAATCTAAGACCTTAAATATAGTTTATAGAGATCATGGTGCACAAGATGGAGATTTAATTAGATCTTATTTAAACGGTTTTGTAGAAAAACAAAGAGTTTTGTTAGAAACCCAATTTAAGGGTTACTTTACAACACTTAAACCTGGTGATAACGTTATTGAATTTGAAGCACTAAACCAAGGAAGTAGTGGTCCAAATACTGCAGAATTTAAAGTATATGATAAAGATGGTGTTCTAATTTTAGAAAGCAGATGGGACCTTTTAACAGGAGTAAGAGGAACCTTTACTGTTATTTACACACCAGAAGAAGAATAGCAAACTTTATTATTTTCTTTAAATTATCAATTGAAAATCGTATTTTTACAAAATTATTAGCAATTAAACACTTAATATTACACAAAAAAAAGAATGGCAAAGTCGCAACAGACATTTAACAAATTAGAAAAAGAGAAAAAACGCCTTAAAAAGCGTGAAGACAAAAGAAAGAAGATGGAAGCCCGAAAGGCTGAAAGAGAGGAAAATGGAACAGATGGTATCCAGTTTGCCTATGTAGATTTCAACGGGAATCTAGTAGATACTCCACCAGATCCAGAAGAAAAAATCAAAGTAAAAGCAGATAATATTGTATTAGGAGTTCCTAAAAAAGAAGATTTACCAGAGGTAGATCCTATTAGAAAAGGAAAAGTTTCTTTTTACGATTCTTCTAAAGGTTTTGGTTTTATTATTGATATTGAAGATCAAGAAAAGTATTTCTGTCATGTAAGTGGTTTATTAGACGAAATTACAGAAAATGACAAAGTACAGTTTGAATTAGAAAAAGGCATGAAAGGCCTAAATGCGATTCGTGTAAAGAAAATATAAAAATCTTTTAACGTGTAATTTACACAAAAGCCTTGATTAAAATAATCAAGGCTTTTTTTATGTGCTTAATTTAAAACAGTACCTAAACTATTAAATAGTTTAGCTTTTGTCTGGTAGAATTTATTAGTTAATTTTATTTATTTTAATTGTGCATCTATTAAACTAGATTCTCGATAGTTTATTAAGAATACAGAACTTTCTCCAAAACTAAACTTTCGTTCTTCTGCAGTTAAAAGTGTTTCGTAGTCTTTAACTACTTGTGCTATTTTTTCCTCAGAGTTATAACGCTTTCGGGTTTTCCTTTTTAGTTCTTTTATGAACTTTATTGCACTTGTTTTTTTTTCATTTTTATTAAATTTAAAAGGTTAAAATTAACAAAAACTATATACTAGAATTTTACACTAAACAGTCCACTTTGGTTTGACGGATTACAAATTATTAAAACTCTAAAGTGATTTTCTCTTGCTTCTAAATAATCTGAAACTAGCTTATCGTTTTTATCCATAGCTAAGCTTATTTTTCCAGATAATTTAAAGCTTAAAATAGAACGTGCTATTTCTTATAACCAATGCACGACTTTGTATTTATTATCAGACTCGTTTAAGCTAGTTTCTTAACCTTTTTGAGCTGTAAATTTAAATACTATATACACGAGTATTAGTAGAAAAAAACCATATATAATAAAGAAAGGATAATTAACTTTATAATTGTAAACAATTTGTTAAGCCTTGAATGTACTAGAATTAGGAAGTTCGAAGATTTCTAAATCAAAAAATGGAACAGAGGCTAAGAAATGATCAAAAAGATCGGACATTACATACTCATAATTTTCCCATCGTTTGTCTTTACTAAACGCATAAATTTCTAATGGTACACCTTGAGTTGTTGGTTGTAGCTGTCTTGCCATTAATAACATGTCTTTATTAATTGCAGAATGATTTTCTAAATAAGTTTGAATGTATTTTCTAAAAACACCAATGTTAGTGAGGTTTCTGCCGTTTAGCAAAATTGCTTTATCAGCATTATGTTGCACATTATACTTATCGATCTTACTACTCATTTGTTCTAAGTAACTGCTTATTAATTGTACTCCTTTAAGGCGTTCTATATCTTGCTCAGATAAAAATTTAATTGAATCTTGCCTAATCATTAAATGCCTTTTAATTCTTCTACCATCAGAGTTTGTCATGCCTCTCCAATTATTAAAAGAATCTGAAATCATAGCATAGGTAGGAATAGTGGTAATAGTATTATCGAAATTTTGAACTTTAACTGTTGCTAAATTAATTTCAATAACGTCTCCGTCTGCACCATGTTTTTCGAATGTAATCCAATCTCCAATACGAACCATATCGTTTATAGAGACTTGAATACTAGCAACAAAACCTAAAATAGTATCCTTAAAAATAAGTAATATTATAGCAGAAGCTGCACCAAAACCTGTTATAAATTTCCAAATAGAAACAGAGCTAAATACTGCTATTGCTGCAAGTATACCTGTTATCCATGCAAAAATCATAAACACCTGGATGTAACTATCTATTGGTTTGTCTTTTAATCTTGGTAAGGTTTTAAAATAATCCTCTAGTGTATGTAAAACACTACGTACAATCCAAAGCGTTAATACAATAAAAAGGACCTGAAGTATTTTACGTAATGGAGATTCTATATAACTAAAATCTATAAAAATTATTGGCAATAATTTTAATGCTACTATTAAAGGTATAATATGAGCTACATTTCTTGGCACTTTATTAGCAAGAAGTAAATCGTCGAAGGGAGATTTTGTTTGTTTAGCAATACGAAATGATATTGCACGTAAAATAGCTCTAATAATTCTATCTATTACATAAGTAATAATCAATGCTAATATTAGTAATGTTAGCATATTTATATATTTTGCTGTTATTGGCTCGATACCAAAACTTTCAAAAATATCATAAAAAAAACAAGTTATCTGCTTTTGCATAGTGTATTTTAATTTAGAACAAAATTAGTTAGATTAATTGGTTCTAAGCATTATAAAAGTAATAAATTAAAGTTAAAGCACCTGAGGTATTTCAATAGGTTCTGTACCTCTAACGTGCATACTATCAAGTTTAATATTACCAATACGAACACGAACAAGCCTAAGGGTAGGAAAACCTACTGCACTCGTCATTTTTCTTACTTGTCTAAATTTACCTTCTGTTAAAGTTATAGATAACCAAGAGGTTGGACCATGTCTTGCATCACGAATTTTTTTTGAGCGTTCTGGCAATAGAGGAGAAGCTTCAAGTTTAAAAACTTTACAAGCTTTGGTTTGGTATTTTTTACCATCGAATCCTATTTCAACTCCATTTTTAAGGGCTTCAATTTTAGACTCTGTAATATTACCATCTACCAAAGCGAAGTATTCTTTTTCAATGCCACTACTATTAATATAATCGCTTAATTTGCCATCTGTTGTAAGTAATAATAAGCCTTCACTTTTTTCGTCTAGCCTACCAATAGGCATAGTTTTTTCTGGAACCTTTCCCAATTCACCTAAAAATCGCTTTCGTTTTTGTTGAGTAGAATTGCTCGCGAACTGAGAAAGCATTCCGTAGGGTTTATAAATTTTAAAGTGACTATGCAATTGTAATTGTTTTTTAATTTGAATACCTTCTCGATACAATTCCTTTAACTCTAGGACCTATTGAAGTGACAAAGCTATTCGTTTTCTTGTAATATTTTGTAAACCAGATCCTTTGTTAATGGCTGTCCTTTAGCTTTTTCTCTAATTAAATCGTAACTAAATCTAAAATCGCAGCCTGTTTTATAATCACTACAACCATAAGCTGTTTTTCCTTTTATAATAGTGCCATTTTTGCATTTAGGACAACTATTATCTTTTGTTATATTCTTGGATTCCGCTTTACCTTTTTTAGGTTCTAACATAAGATTAAAGTTTTCGTCAAACCTTACTAATCCTTCTGTTGAAGTATTATCAATTTTAAAGCCTTTTAAGTTAACTGTAGATCCTTTTTTAAAGAGCCTAATATATTGTTTCTCTGAAATGGTTTTACCTTTAAACTTAAACGGAATCACAAAATCACAAGTTTTTTTAAATTCTGAACAGCCATAAGCCGAGTTTCCTTTTAATATTAAACCTGTTTTGCATTTCGGACAGCTATCAGAAGTTAATCCAGAAGATTTACTAGTTGATGCTTTTGTGCCTTTTTTCTTAGTATTAGCAGGTCTATTATTTACTGCTGAAATATTTGCTTTCTTAGTTTCACTACGTACTTCGTAAACCAAACGATCGACCATTTGCTTCATTTGCTTAATAAAACTAGAAGCGCTAAAGGTTCCTTTTTCAATATCTTTTAATTGCTTTTCCCACTTTCCTGTAAGCTCTGCAGATTTCAGCATTTCATTTTGAATGGTATCAATCAGTTGGATACCTGTAACAGTTGGTATTACTTGCTTTTTATTTCGTTTTATATATTTTCTTCTAAATAATGTTTCTATAATATTGGCACGTGTTGAAGGTCTTCCAATACCATTCTCTTTCATAATCTCACGTAATTCATCATTATCAACTTGTTTTCCTGCTGTTTCCATTGCGCGTAGGAGTGAGGCTTCAGTAAATTGGTTTGGTGGTTTGGTTTGTTTTTCTAAAAATGAAGGTTCGTGAGCTCCTTTTTCACCTTTTTCGAATGTTGGTAAAAGACCTACTGTTTTAGATGTAGCATTGGCTGTTTCAAAAACAACTCGCCAACCTTTTTCTAAAATCTCTTTTCCTATTGTTTTAAATTTAACTTTTTCTGCTTTACCAATAACTGTAGTGTTGGACACCTTACAATCTGGATAAAAAACAGCAATAAAACGTCGCACTAAAATATTATAGACCTGTTGCTGGTTATACTGCAAATTCATTTGCTGACCAGTTGGTATAATTGCATGGTGATCTGTTACTTTACTATCGTCAAAGACCTTTTTTGTTTTCTTTAGTTTCTTGCCATGTAGAGGCGCAGTTAATGTTCCGTAATTAGTTAAGTTTTTAAGTATTCCAGGCACTTTTGGATAAACATCGTTTGGTAAAAACGTAGTATCTACTCTAGGATAGGTAACTACCTTTTGCTCGTATAATTTTTGGACTATTTTTAGGGTTTCATCAGCAGAAAAACCAAATTTAGTATTACAATATACTTGTAAACCTGTTAAATCGAATAACTTTGGCGCATATTCGTTTCCTGCTTTTTTTGTAGTCGATACAATTTCGAAATCGTGTTCTTTAACTGTTTTCGCTAACTTCTCGCCATCCTCAACTTTTAAAAAACGTCCTTCTTCGTAACTAAACAAGGTTTCTCGATAGAGTGTTTGTAATTCCCAATAGGGTTGTGGTATAAAATTTTCAATTTCTTTAAAACGGTTAACCAACATAGCGAGCGTAGGTGTTTGTACTCTTCCAACAGACAACACTTGTTTGTAACCACCATGTTTTACAGTATAGAGTCGCGTAGCATTCATTCCTAAAAGCCAATCTCCAATGGCACGTGAGAAACCAGCATAATATAAATTATCGTAATCTTCAGAAGGTTTTAAGTTGTTAAACCCTTCTTTAATGGCTTCAGTTGTTAAAGACGAAACCCAAAGTCTTTCTACTTTACCTTTATAATTTGCTTGGTTTAAAACCCAACGTTGTATTAATTCTCCTTCTTGTCCAGCATCACCACAATTTATAACTACATCTGCTTTATCAAATAAACTTTTTACAATTTTAAACTGCTTTTTAATTCCAGAATCCTTAGAAACTTTTGTCTCAAAACGTTCTGGTAACATTGGCAAATTGTTTAAATCCCAACTTTTCCAATACGGTTTATAATCGTTTGGCTCTTTAAGTGTACACAAATGCCCAAAAGTATACGTTACTGCATAGCCATTACCTTCGTAGTAACCATCACGTTTTGTTTTAGCTCCAAGAACAGCAGCAATTTCTCTTGCTACAGATGGTTTTTCGGCTATACAAACTTTAAGCATTAAGTATCGATTTAGAGACGCAAAATAGTAATTTCTATTGGAGGTTTATTAGTAATATATTGTGAGTTATTAACGAATTAGCATATATTTTTTAAAATATAAATAAATAAAACATCCAAATGGTAGGAAAAAAAGAGTCTCAGTTGTTTTTCAAATGATAATAAATTACTGACAATCAATTGTAAGATTCAATATTTTATTTATATTAGTGCTTCTTATAAATTAAAAATATGATTAAAAAACTATTAAGAATAGCTAGTATAGCAATACCTTTTGTAATACTTTTTTCTTGTTCAGATGATAACAATCCAACAACTGATGATGGTTATGAACCAATTCCTGTTTCACCTGTAGTTTTAAATATAGATGCTTATCCATTTAATACACTCTCAGAATATAATTTTTTTGATGGAGATATGAAAGTTCAAGAACCATCTATTGGAGTAATACCTTACGAGTCTATTTCTACATTATTTACAGATTACGCAAAAAAGAAACGTTTTGTTTGGATGCCAAGTGATGTAAAAGCTACTTATAGTGGAGACAACAAAATTATAGAATTCCCTGTAGGGACAATTCTTATTAAAACATTTTATTACACTAATGTACAACCAGATAATACTACGCGTATCATAGAAACGCGTTTAATGCTTAGAAAAGAAGACGATTGGCATTTTGCAGATTACATTTGGAATGATGAACAAACAGAAGCAACCTTTAGTCTTGATGGTTCATTTACTACTATAGATTTTATAGAAAACGGTGTGCCTAAAACCACAAATTACCGTATACCTTCTGATGTAGAATGTTTTACATGCCATAAAATTCAATCAAACTCAGTGCCTATTGGTGTAAAACCGCAAAATTTAAATAGTAATTATTCCTATCCTGAAGGTTCTGTAAATCAGTTAGAAAAATTAGTTGCAGAAGGTTATTTAGAAGATAATATACCATCAACGATTAATACTGTTGTAAAATGGAGCGACGAAACACAACCTATAGATTTACGAGTGCGTTCTTACATAGACATTAACTGTGCACATTGCCATTCAGAATTAAAACATTGTGATTATAGACCTGTACGTTTTGCATTTGATGAAACAGACAATGAAACAAACCTTGGTGTTTGTGTAGATCCTGATACTAGTATTCCTGGAATGATTGATATTGTTACTCCTTCTATTAAAGAACGTTCTATAATGTATTATAGAATGAATACAACTGCAGAAGAGTTTAGAATGCCATTATTAGGAAGAAGTATTGTTCACGAAGAAGCAGTAACTCTTATTGGTGAATGGATTGATGGATTAACAACAGAGTGCAACTAATTATTTATTTTACCAACTAAAACATTTTAAAATTAAAAAATTTCATTTTTTAAATAAAAACTAGCTCATGAAAAAAATTACTTTATTTATCTTTTTAATGGCTTCATGCTTTTTTGCTGAAGCACAGATAACTGTAGATTGCTTTTTAGGAGCAGTTAATACGACGTATTGCTACACTAATGATGACAATACTAGTTTTGTTTTTGTAAGTTCTGATGGTTCAGATTTACAAGTAACTTTCAACTCAGGTCAAACAGAAAACACATATGATGAATTAATTGTTTTAGACACAAATGGTTCTGAAATCTATAATGGATACGGAAATAATGGAGATCTAGCTGGTCTTACTTTTCAATCTAATGGAGACACACTTACTGTATCAATTAGCTCTGACAATACAATAAACTGCTCAGATAATAATTACACGCCTTGGGACTTTGATGTTACATGTTCAACTTGTTCCAATCCTACTGTAGCATACACAATTGTAAACGATTGTGATGTAAGTGGAGGTTTTTTAGTGAATGTTGATGTGTCAGATATTGGGACTGCAACATCTTTAACAATATCAGATAATCAATCAAGTCCAACACAGTCATTAAATGGATCAGCAATGGTTCAATTTGGACCTTATGATAATGGAACTGATGTAAATTTTAATGTTCAAAATGATCAAGATGTTAATTGCTCTCTAAACAGTGCATCGATTACGCAAAGTAATTGTCCGCCTCCAGCACCAGTTGGTGTAACATGTGCTACTGAAAATTCGGTATTTATAGTTGCAGAAGAATTTGATCTAGTTTCTGGATGGACAGGAGATTTAAATGATGGTGATGGTAGTTGGGAAATTCCTAATGATTCTGGATCTGGAGGAACTGGCCCTAATACTGCATTTAGTGGATCTACTTTTATGAATTTTGAAGCTTCAGGAAACACAACTGCTACAGCTTCTGCTGTTAGTCCAGCAATAGACTTATCTACTGCCACAGATGGAGCAGAATTATCTTTTTACATGCATGCTTTTGGTAATGATATTGGAACATTAAATGTAAATATTGGAACATCTGCAAATGGTCCTTTTACGACACTATTTACACATTCTGGTCAGTTACAAACTATTGCTACAGAAGCTTGGGTTCCTATTGGTGTTAATTTAGATGCATATGTAGGACAAGTAATTTATGTAGAATTTAGTAATACTGGAACTGGGACTGGATTTGAAGGTGATTTGTCTATTGATTATGTTCGTATTGAAACTTGTGGAACATTTTGTGTACCGCCTTCTAGCTTAAATACAAACGCAATTACCCAAGATTCAGCTACTTTATCATGGATGGCCAATAACGGAGAAACTGCATGGGAATACGTTCTACAACCAGTAGGAACAGGAATTCCAACAGGATCAGGAATTGCAGCAGGAGCTAATTCAGTTAACGTATCAAGTTTAAATGCTGGAGCAAATTACGAAGTTTACGTTCGTGCAATTTGCGGATCAGATTTTAGTATTTGGGGAGGACCTTTAAATTTTACAACATTAGCACCACCACCACCATCAACTTTTACAGTATCTAATGTTTCTGTAATAGGAACACAAAGGGCTGCAGTAGATATGAATGGTGACTTTTTAGACGATATAGTTTCTATAGGAACAACTAATGTAAATATATTTTATCAACAATCTACAGGAGGACTTAGTCCAACAGCAACAAATATAACAACAACAAGTGCAGATAATTCTCCTTCTTGGAGTTTAGCAGCAGCGGATTTCGATAGAAATGGTTATACAGATTTATTATATGGTGGAGGAAGTGGTGTTACATTTATGAGAGCTAATAATACAGGAGATGGATTTACTGAAATTTCAGGATCTGAATATGTATTCTCTCAACGTTCAAACTTTGTAGATTTAAACCAAGATGGACATCTAGATGCTTTTGTTTGTCATGATGTAGACCCAAATGTTTATTACTTAAATGATGGAAGTGGAAACCTTGTTTTTAATCAAGGAGGACTTGGTGATATTGCTGGTGGTGGAAATTATGGATCTATTTGGATTGATTATGATAATGACAGAGATATGGATATGTTTATAGCTAAATGCCGTGGAGGTTCTAATACTATTAATATAAATGAAATGCATGAAAACGATGGTAGTGGGAGTTTTACAGAAGTAGGTACTGCTGTTGGTTTGTCTGATCCATTACAAACATGGTCTTCTGCTTGGGGAGATTTTGATAATGATGGAGATATGGATGTATTTGTTGGAGCAAGTTCTACAGCAGACGGAACTCACAAATTAATGCGTAACAACGGAAATAGCACATTTACAGATGTAACTGCCGCATCTGGAATTTTACCAGCCTTATCAAACATAGGTATTGAAAACGCTACTTATGATTTTGATAATGATGGAAATCTTGATATAGCTTCAAATGGAAGCGTTTTATTTGGAAATGGAGACATGACATTTGTAGTTTTTGATAATGTTATATCTGGAAACAATGGTTCTTTTGGAGATATGAATAATGACGGATTTGTAGATGCAATATCTGGCTCAAGCTTATACCTTAACGATACTAATGCTAACAATTGGGTGACTATTACAACTACAGGTGTGGCAAGTAACATAAATGGTATTGGTGCTAGAGTAGAAGTGCATACTGCTTCTGGAATACAAATTCGCGATGTACGTAGTGGTGAAGGTTTTCGCTTTATGAGTACGTTAAATGCTCATTTTGGAATTGGAACTGAAAATGCTATAACAAATATTATTATTTACTGGCCTTCTGGACTTATAGATAATGTTGAAAACCTAACTATAAATACGCATCATGTAATAGTTGAAGGACAAAGCTTAAGTATTGAAGATGAAACGTTGGTAAACACAATAATTCATCCAAATCCTGTTGGAAAAGTTATGAATATTGAAAGTCCAATTAACCTAATTGGTAAAATAGCAACAATTTTTAATATTGAAGGAAAGCGTGTAATGAACTTAAAATTAACTAAGCATTCAATAGATGTATCAAACCTAAACCAAGGAAGTTATATCCTTAGATTAGAGTCTGGTGGTAAGATGTTTACTCATAAATTTATTAAAAAATAGTACAAAACACTATTATTATATAAAACGCCATTGCTTTATTAGTAATGTCGTTTTCTTTTAAACAAGTTTTTAAAAATTAGTTATTAAATACAAAAAACAAAAACACCAATACAATCGAGTGCAAAAGCAAAGAACCTTCATGCTAACTTCTGTGTTTTATTAGTAAAATAGTCATACAATTTATAAATATAACTACTACATTTATTATAAAAACAATAACCCAAAACAACAATTTAACTTTATAAGTCTCCTCAATACCATAAAGCATGAAGAAATACACAATAAAAAC
>NZ_JASJHV010000067.1:0-22623 GCF_037625555.1 Lacinutrix sp. | reverse complement strand
TCTTGTACAGTTAAAGTGAATCACCGTTTTATTAATAAGAATCCATTTAAATATATGTTTTGGGCATTACAAGTTATGTCTGCAGAACTTTCTACAGGCGCTTTAGTGCTTATGAAAATTAAGCAAAGCGGTAAAAATGTTTCAATGTTAGTTACTAATAATAATGCAAGTTTTACTAAAAAGGCAACTGGACGTATTACGTTTGCTTGTGTAGATGGACATTTAATAGAAGAAGCATTAACTAAATCTATTGCAACAGGAGAAGGTCAGGCTTTTTGGATGCAATCTATAGGTACTAATGAAGATGGAATAGTAGTATCTAAATTTAATTTTGAATGGTCTGTAAGGGTTAAAAATAAATAGTATAATATTTTATTGTTATAATCTATATATAACTATATGACCAAAAAACAAAAACAATGACAGCACACGAAATCGATTACAGAATTTACGGAGAAGAAATGCAATATGTAGAAATAGAACTCGATCCTCAAGAAGGTGTGTTAGCTGAAGCTGGAAGTTTTATGATGATGGACGATGGCATTAAAATGGAAACCATTTTTGGAGATGGTTCTAAATAGACGAAGGTTTTTTGGGTAAGATTCTTGGAGCAGTAAAAAGAATTCTAACAGGTGAAAGCTTATTTATGACCGCTTTCTATAATTATTTATCAGGAAAACGTAATATTTCTTTTGCATCACCATATCCAGGAAAAATTATACCTATAAATTTAACCGAATTCAATAGTAAGTTTATTTTCCAAAAAGACGCATTTTTATTTGCAGCGAAAGGCGTGAGTGTAGGAGTAGAGTTTAGTAAAAAGTTAGGTAGAGTACTTTTTGGTGGCGAAGGCTTTATTATGCAAAAGTTAGAATGCGATGGTATGGCTTTTGTTCATGCAGGAGGAACTACTGCTAAGAAAATACTAAAAGCAGGAAAAACTTTTAAGAGTAGATACAGGTTATATAATAGGTTTTACTCAAACAATAAATTATGATATTGAATTTGTAGGTGGTATTAAAAACACCATTTTTGGAGGAGAAGGAATTTTTTTGCAAAATTACAAGGGCCAGGAACTGTTTACATACAATCCTTACCATTTAGTAGGTTGCGTTTTAGCAAGTCGTGTTTAAGCAAAATCAAGGTGCAAATGAAATCCTTTTCGCAGGTACAGAACTTGGCGTCTATTTTAAAGTAGGTGCTGCAAATTGGGAAAAACTGGGTCAAAATTTCCCAAATGTAACTATCAATGATATTGAAATTAATTACACTGTAGATAAATTAGTTGCAGGAACTTATGGTCGTGGTCTTTGGGAAATTAGTATAGATAATAATACATTAGGAGTTGATGAGGTAGAGATTAGTGATACTGAAAAGCCAGTAATTTATCCTAACCCAGCGAATCAAGAGTTAAATATCAAATTATCATCTAACAGTTCTAATTTAGATTACGTTATTTATAATGTAATTGGTGGTTTTGTTAAAAAAGGAGAGTTAAACTCTATGTTAAACACATTAGACATTAAAGGTGTAGCTTCAGGTATATATGTTGTTAGAATGTCTAACGGGAATTAAGTTTCTACTCATAAAATTATAGTCAAATAATTATAATTAAATTACTTTTTAAAGCCTAACAATAAATGTTAGGCTTTATTTATGTGTTAAAGTTTTGTTTAAGCAAGTAAAGCAATTGATTTTTTCACTAAATTTAAAAAAATTTAAAAACTAATAGCCTATACCTAAAATCTACTCTTATTTAACTAAATCAATTAATTATGGCAAGAGCAATGTTCGAGTACACCAAAACAATACTCAATAAAGTTAGTTTTGATGCAAATTTGTTTTGTAAAGAGGTACAAAAAGCAATTCAAAGACTTTTACCTTACGAAATTGAGGAACTTAAGATTTATATAAAATCTTTAGTCAATGAAAATCCAGACTTAAGCCAATGTTTAATCTACTTAAAAGCATAAAAGAAGCGACTTTTGAGTCGCTTTTTTAGTTTTTTAAACAAATTACTATTTAGGCAACGGACTTATTATTTGTACATTTTGAAATGCTATGGCACCTCTAATAATACTAGCAATAACATCTTGTAAAGCTTCAATTATTTGCATTTTCAACTCGCTTTTATGGTAAATAATACTCACCTCTCGAGCAGGTGATGGTGCATTAAATTCCTTTAAATTAATTCTAGTTTTTTTATTAATATCTAATGTATGTAGATAAGGTAACAAGGTCATGCCTAGACCTTCGTTAGAAAGTTTTATTAAAGTTTCTATACTACCACTTTCTAATTGAAAATTGTCTTCGTTTTGGTCTTTAAAAGCACGACATAAATTAATAACACCATCTCTAAAACAATGTCCATCTTCAAGTAAAAGCATGTCTTCGATGTCTAAATCTTCTGTAGAAATAGTTTTTTTACCATTTAATCTATGGTTTTGTGGTATGTAAGCCATAAATGGTTCAAAATAAAGCACGCGTTCTTTTATAGAATCGTTCTCTAGTGGTGTCGCTGCAATTGCAGCATCTAAATGTCCATCGTTTATTCTAGTAATTATTTCTTCAGTAGTGAGTTCTTCAATTTTAAGTTTCACTTTAGGATATTTTTTAATAAAATTCTTGAGAAACATTGGTAAAAGTGTAGGCATAACTGTTGGAATAATACCTAGTTTAAATTCACCTCCTATAAAACCTTTTTGTTGATCTACAATATCCTGTATTCTATTAGATTCGTTTACAATATTTCTTGCTTGATTTACTATTTTCTTGCCAACTTCTGTTAACTCTATAGGTTTTTTACTTCTATCGAATATTAAAATATCTAATTGGTCTTCTAACTTTTGTATTTGCATACTTAAAGTTGGTTGTGTTACAAAACACTTTTCTGCTGCTTTTGTAAAGTTTTGTTGCTCTGCAACAGCTAGAACGTATGATAGTTGAGTGATTGTCATTTATATAGTTTTAAACTATAAAAATATAAAATCTATCAATAAAACTTATAGTAATTTATGTTTATTTTAAATTAAATTTGGTTTTAAAATAAATTATTAAAAACACATACAAGATTATGATATTAAATAGCTTAGGATTAAATGCAAAGGATACAAAAGAAATAGCAGAAGATTTAAACTTCTATTAGCAAGTTTTCAAACTTATTATCAAAATTTAAGAGGAATACATTGGAATATTAAAGGAAATAATTTTTTTGGTTTACACGTTAAGTTTGAAGAGCTTTATACAGATGTAAATATAAAAGTTGATGAAATTGCGGAGCGTATTTTAACTTTAGGAGAAACACCATTACATACTTTTAGCGATTACATTAAAACAACAAAAGTACCAGTAGGTAAAAACGTGTTTAAAGATGTAGATGCAGTAAAACTAATAGTAAGCTCTTTAACCGAATTGTTAATTTTAGAAAGACAGATACTAGACAAAGCAGGAGATGCAAACGATGAAGGTACAAATTCTATGATGAGTGACTTTATTACCGAACAAGAAAAAACAGTTTGGATGATGAATGCTTGGTTATGAGATAGTAAATAAGATACTAGCTTTTACAAATAAAAATAGCGACCAATTGGTCGCCATTTTTATTATATAATTGAGTTGGTTAAAACCTTATGTTTAGTTCTAAGTTTTCATTTTTTAAATCAAACTTTGCCTCACTTATATTGAGGTGGTCCATAGCTTAATGGATTGTTAGACATGCCATAGTCTTCTAGAGGCATTCTGTTAGTGTCAAAATCCATTTCCTTGTTTTCATTAACGTCGTGCATCACCAAAATAGCATAAGTTCCTGGAGCGATATTTTTAAATGTTGCTTTAATTTTTCTGTTTTCAATAACGGTTTCAATACTGTTTAAACCATTTGATTTAACTAAAAAAGTATTTTCGTTGTGTAGCGTAAGTATTACTTTTTCTTTGTTGTTTTTTACATTATCTATAGTAACAGTAATGCTTTTGTTTTCTTGTGCAAAAGATAAAATTGAAGAAAAAATAATAACGAAAGTAAGTGCAATTGTTTTCATGATATAGAGATTTAATATTAATTATACATCAAATGTCAAATATTTATAGAGTGATTACTAAATATAATTACTCAACTGTAGAATTTTATAGACCAGTTGTTAAATTATATAATTATAAACATTATAATAAGCCTCTAGCTTTAATTTCAAGATACTTGTTTATGGTATTTACAGTAAGTTTCTCTGGAGCAGTTAAAATACTCTGGATACCATATTTTTGAAGTTCTTTAACCATTAAACGTTTTTCGAAAGAGAATTTTTCGGCAATGGTTTTGTGGTAAATGGCTTGTAAATCTTCAGCATCCTCATTTATTAAAGTATCTAATTCTGTATTTTCAAAAAGTACGACCACTAATAAATGTTTTGTAGAAATGGCTTGTAAGTATGGTAATTGTCTTTTTAAAGCGCTTATGTGCTCAAAATTTGTGTATAATAATAGTAAACTTCTATGTGTTACTTTACGCTTTAACTGTGCATATAAAATACCATAATCACTATCTGTAAACTTAGTATCTACATTATATAAGCGTTCTAAAATTGTATTTAAATAGGTTAATTTTTGAATTGCTGGCAAAAAGGAATCAACAGTTTTAGAAAACGTAAGCATACCAACTTTATCATGTTTTTTTAATGCAACATTACTAAAAGCTAAAGTAGAATTAATAGCATAATCTAAAAGTTTTAACCCATTAAAAGGCATTTTCATTACACGTCCAGTATCTATAATAGAATAGATAGGTTGCGATTTTTCGTCTTGAAACTGGTTAACCATTAAATGTCCTGTTTTAGCAGTTGCTTTCCAGTTTACTGTTCTAAAATCATCTCCTTGAACATAGTTTTTTATTTGCTCGAATTCTGATGTATTTCCAATTTTACGAATTTTCTTTAAACCAAATTCGGTTAAATTATTACTCATTGCCAGAAAATCGTATTTCTGCATTTGTATAAACGATGGGTAAACAGCCACCATTTGTTCATTTTGGAATTTAAATTTTCGTTTTACAATTTTTAAAGATGAAGAACAAAAGATATTTAAAAACCCAAATATATATTCTCCACGTTCTACAGGTCTTACTTTATAACTAAACTCATGGATTTCGTTTGTCTGAAGTGCAGCAATATAATTAAAATCTCTTTTTTGAAACTGTACTGGTAACTCATCTATAACGGAGATTTCTATTTTAAATGGATAACTATTTGTTATAGATATTGGTACTGGATTTTCATCACTATTCGAGAATTTTACAGGTAGTAATCTTCTAGCTTTAACAGGCTCTTTAATGCGATAGAGTAGCAGTAAATCCATTAAAAACAGTACTATTATTACAACAGTAATAATCCATACAATTGAAAATAATATTGGAATCCAATATGAAAGTAAAAAGCATACAGATGCACTTGCCAAGTAGACATAAAAACCATTGTGTAAGTATAGTGATCGTATGAGTTTCATTATTTTATCTAGGCACTTCTACAGATTGTACAATCATTTCAATAACGTTTTCTGTTGTCATGCCTTCCATCTCGCGCTCTGGAGTTAGAATAATTCTATGATTTAAAATTGGTTTAAGTGCTTTCTTTACATCTTCTGGTATTACAAAATCTCTACCACTAATGGCAGCAAATGCTTTAGAGGTGTTTAATATAGAAATAGAAGCTCTTGGCGAACCACCTAAATATAAGTGTGGATGATTTCTTGTTTTAGAAACCAATTCTGCGATGTATCTAATTATTTTTTCTTCAACTAAAATAGACTGTATTTTTGCTTTATAATCTGCCAAATCTTCTGCATTTAAAATTGGCTGGATTAAGGTTTGTGGTTTTTCGCCTTTGCGCTCGTGATGTGTTTGTATAATTTTAACTTCGTCTTCAACACCTGGGTAATCTACTTTTATTTTAAAGATAAAACGGTCTAACTGTGCTTCTGGCAAAGCATAAGTACCTTCTTGCTCTATTGGGTTTTGGGTTGCTAAAACCATAAAAGGAGCTTCAAAAGGATAAGTTGTACCATCTATACTTGCTTGGCGCTCTTCCATTGTTTCAAATAAAGCGGCTTGTGTTTTTGCAGGAGCACGATTAATTTCATCTATTAAAACAACGTTAGAAAAAATAGGGCCTTTATGAAACTCGAATTCAGAAGTTTTCATATTTAAAACCGATGTTCCTAAGACATCACTAGGCATTAAATCTGGTGTAAATTGAATACGGTTAAAATTGGTTTTTAAAACCTTAGCAAATAACTTGGCTGTTACAGTTTTAGCAATACCAGGAACACCTTCTATTAGAACATGACCATCTGCCAGAAGTGCTACAATTAAGAGTTCTATAAACTCTTGTTGGCCAATAATTACTTTGCCTAACTCTGCCTTTATTTGTGCAACGGCATTTTTTAAATCTTCTAAAGGAATTCTGTTATTAAAATCTAAATCTTGGTTTTCCATGTGTTGTTGGATTTATAAGTTTCTATAGAAGCGTTTAGCTTTTCTAATGCTTCTTTGGTTATTTGTGTACTGTTAGAAAGCGTATCTATATCTCTAAAGAGGGCTTTAGTATCTTCTTCTGTATTATTACTTCTTGATGATAAATTTTTAATAAAAGTATCGTCTATTGTATTTGTGTTTAAGTGTAAATTGGTTCTAATGTATTCTAAAAAATGCTGAATTTTATGTTGTGTAATGTCTGTATGGTTTCCACTTTCATAATACATATTTGCAATAGTACGCGTAAATTCTAAAGTTTGATTTCTTAATGGTTTTACAATAGGAATTGCCCTTTGTTTACGTTTGCCATCGAAAATAATATAAAATAAAGCTCCAATTAGCATAATATAGTAGGCCCAACGCAACTCTTTTGCTTTTAAAAATACATAGAGTGGAGACATAGCTGCTTTTTTACCAGATTTATAATAATTATCGAAATAGATTGGTTGCTCTGGATTTAAATAAGAAAGTAATCCTGCTGTAAAATCTTTGTTTTCGTCTTTTAAAATAAAGTAATTGGTATAAGCCTGCGGAAATAAGTTAATTATAATCTCGCCTTTACCAAAATCTTGTTTAATGGCGTTTACATACTGCATTTTTACAATAGAATCGTTTTTTGATGCATTTGAAACTGTTGATATAACTTTAGTTTTTGTAGAATCTATAATAGAAAAGTGACTAAGAAAATTTGCTTTTTTAAACCTGTAAACCTTGTTGTTGTCTAGGTTTTTGTTTTTGAGCTTTAAATTAAAAATATTATTAAAGTTATTGAAATTGCTAATAACAGAAGTTTTGAGATTAAGTGTGTCTAGTATTTTTTCTGAAATATCTCCACTTGTAATTGCTAGTGTATTGCCTTTTGCTGTCCAATCTAATAATTTTTCAAGTTCTGCATCATCAAACAAGACTTTTCCATTTAAAAAGAAGTAAGTACCATTAACAGTATCGTTTGTTAAAAACTCAAAAGGCGGACGCACTACATCTATAATATTATCTTTTGAAAAAGTGCGCTCCAACTGTTCGTAAAATACATAAGACCCATAAGGTATTTTATGGTGTTTTGCATAACTAGGAAACCAGTTTAGTTTTTGTGGTTTATTATATTCTAAAAAAACAATAAACACAACTACTAAAGCTGTGAACACACTATATATTTTTCCTTTTTTATCCAAATTATTGTTTTACTTGTTTGTTTAGATTAATAAAATCTAGTTTTAAACTTTCAAATTTTATGGCATCTACTTTAAATTCACCATACCAAACATAATCGTAGATTCTTGTTATTTTTTCAAATCGTGTTTGTAATGTGCTAGACTTTATTTCATTAATATAATCTTCGTTAGTTTTTTGTTGCTGCCATTCTATAATGTTGTGCTGCGAGAGTTCTTTTATGGCAAGTAAATAATAATACCTTATAGCAAGTCTATAATCTTTTTGTTTTACGGCGTTTGTAATTAATGCTTTAATGTCTTCGTTTTTAATGATTTGTTCTTCGTCTGTAAATAAAATTTCGGACTTTTTTTGCTCTCCATATAATAGGTTTCTACTATTCATTTTTAAGAATACACGTAATAATAGAAAAACTAATATGGCAAGTATTATGTAAGGAACTACTCTAATAATAAACCAAAGAATGCCAGTTGCAGCTTCCATTCCAAAGAAATAAGATAATAAGCGCATGAGTAAACTTATTACCCAACGCTTAAATTTTACCCAAAGAGAATCTTCACTCGCCTTTTTTTCTTCATAATTAAAGGCGTCTTTGTTATTATAGTTTTTAATATCTTCTTTACTAATGTCTTGTTTTTTATAATATGGTGCTGTATTACCATCAGTAATAGTGTTATCCTGAGAAAAACCCATATTACAAACAAAGCAAAAAAGAAAAAGAAGTCTTAATATATGCATGTTACTACTCTGTATTCCCTAGAGAATCTATTTTTTCAAAAGTTCCTGTAAAATTTTTCTTTTCGTTAATATTAAAATAAAGAAAGATTGTTACTATGATTGTTACAAAGTTTAAAAAGAACTTAAAAGCGTAGCTTAAAAGGTTTAAAAAGATATAAATTGGATCTTTAAAATAGCTTAATGGATTCGCTCCAGGATCTATTTCACCAGAAAAAACACCCATTTTAATGTAAGTGTATATTGTTGTTGGAAGGCTTAAAACACCACCAATAACTCCAATAATAAGACTAACCACAAATATTACTAAAAAGGTCATCCACCATTCGTCTTTTACAAATTTAAAACTGTCACTAAAGGCATCCATAACGCTTTTCTTTTCGAATATCATGATACAGAATACAATAGACATAGGAACAATAAGGTAAATTCCCGGAATTACACATAGCATAAGCCCAATACCTAAAGCCATACCTTTTAATATACTTAAACCTATAAAACTCCAGAATGTATCTTTTACCTCGGTTTTTACTACGTCTGCATTTACTGCTCCATTATTTTCTGTGTAAGATTTAATGTAGTGTAGTGTTGTAGAGTATGCTAGTGCATATACCATAATTCCAGCGATAGAAAGCACTAAAATGGAAACAATAATTATTAATGCGCTCATTTCTTCACCTTCAAATGGAGAGTTTCCACCATTAGTTAACAACTCTGTAAAATCTCCAAATGTATAGCCTAAAAAACCAAAAACAATAAAGAAAAATACTAAGTATGGTAAAGTGATTTTTAATATTAACGAAAAAAATAGTTTAAACTCATTACGTAAAAATGTAAAAACATCTGACAGCATTTCGCCTAATTCACGTTGTTTTTTAAATTGTATAAACTGTTTCATGATAGTTTTTTATTTGATTGTTAATTCTTGATTTTCTTGTGCTTTTCTAGCTTGTTCTTTTTTATGTAAGTGTATTGGGTAATATACATAGTAAAACAAAATTAAGGCTAAAGAGCCAGTTATTATAAATATAGCTAACCAATCTGGCATTTCTGTATGTCTAGTAACAAAACCTTCTAAAAATCCAGCTATAATAAAGAAAGGTATAGTACTAATTAAAATTTTAAGCCCATTTTTTACACTTTTTATAAAAGATTCTAGTCTTGTGTAAGTTCCAGGAAAAAGCATGCCGTTTCCAACCACGAGACCAGAACAACCAGCTATAATTATAACAGATATTTCTATTGTGCCATGAATCCATATTGTTCTTACAGATTCCCAAAGTAAACCTTGCTCATAAAAGAAATATTGGAAGCTGCCAAGCATTATGCCATTTTGCATCATTATAAAAAGAGAGCCTATGCCAAGCATAAAACCATATCCAAATGCATATAGCGCAACTTTAATATTATTTAGAGTAATGCCTAAAAACATATTAAACTCACCTTGTTCTTTATAAACACCCATTGGGTCTCCTTTTTCAATGTTTTCTATAGTCATGTTTAAATAGCCATCTCCTAAAAAGCTACGTACAAAATCACCTTCGTTGGCAGCAGAAAATGCTCCTATTACAACAAACAAAGTAAATGCAAGAAAGGCTACCAATAGCTCACGATGGTGTTGGTGAAACATTAAAGGAAATTCATGTGTAAAAAAAGTAATTAACCTGTTTTTAGATTCTTTTTTAGTTTTATAAATTTTTTGGTGAGCGCTTGAAGCTAGGCCATTTAAATACGCTTCTGTGTTACTATTTGGGTAAAAAGTATTTGCGTAGCTTAAATGATCTGTAATTTCAACATAGAGACTAGACAACTCGTCTGGTGTTATTGCCATATTATTTGACAGAACACTTTCAAATGTTAACCATTTATCTTTATTTTGCTTCACGAAAGCAGCTTCACGCATCTAGTATCTTATTAGGCTTTCAAAGAAAAGAAAATATGAAAGAATTTCAAATAGAAACTGCTCAAAATGTTGCCATTGTTCAGAATGCTGCTAGTATTATGGATAGAATGTGGGCTTATGTTATAGATACAATAGTTATTTACTTCTATTTGTTTGCAGTAATTATGCTTTTAGTCTTCTTAGACTTAAAGATGGGTGACACTTGGGCTGTGTATTTATTAGTGAGTTTACCTGCCTTTTTATATTATGTTTTATTAGAAACGTTTTGGAATGGACAAACCATTGGTAAAAGTATAATGAAAACCAGAGTAGTACGTTTAGATGGTTCTAAGCCAAGCTTTGCAAACTATTTTGTGCGTTGGATTTTACGTATTATAGATGTAGTATTAACCTCTGGAGGTTTAGCAGCATTAGTTATTTTAATGAGAGGCAATGGACAACGTATTGGAGATATTGCAGCACAAACAACTGTAATATCTGAAAAACGTAAGATTACTATTAACGATACCATTATTAGAGATATTGCTCCAGATTATATACCAACATACAGTCAAGTAACATTATTTAGTGATCCAGAAATGCAAACAATTAAGAATTTGTATGATGATGCTAAAAGAAAAGGAAACCATAATGTAATACTTAAACTCTTCATTAAGGTTAAAGAAGTTATGGCTGTAGAACCTATAGAACAGCCTATTGTGTTTTTAGATACAGTAATTAAAGATTATAATTTCTACACCCAAAATATGTAAGCAAACAATACTTTGCCTAAATTGCATATGTATCTTAATTATAAATTTAGTATCATGAAAAACCTATTCAATAAAGAAAATACTAACGAAAAGAAATAAAATACATAATATAACTTCTACTTCTCAGCCAAATTAGGGAAAAATGTCTGTTTCGCAAATGTTAGCTCATTGTTGTGTTGCTTACGAAATGGTTTATACAGATAAACACCCAAAACCAAATGCACTTGTTAGAACAATGCTAAAATTATTTATTAAAAAGGCAGTAGTAGATTTAGAATACGAGTATATTTTTGATAGTAATAATAATCCAACTCAAATAGATTTTACATAATAAAAAATAATAAACGGATAATAGATAAATCTAAAGTTCTAAAGATTGTTTATTATTAAAATTTAAAGGTTATAAATCAACTAATCTATAATCTCAATTTTGGTAATATATACATTGTTTATTGGCCAATGGCCTCCATCTACTTCTTGTTCTGTGATTTTATCAACTACCTCTAAACCTCTGGTAACATGACCAAAAGCAGTGTATTCTCCATCTAAATGAAACTGGTTGCTTTGAGTAATAAAAAACTCGAAAGGTGATGCTAATTTATAGGCATTTCTTATTTCTCCACTTGGTATAGATATAATACCTCTTCGGTGCTTATAACCATGTCTAACATCTGGAGGTAATAGGTAACGACCAATATTCTTACGTTTTCTTAAAATATCTATATTGTCACTATTTCCACCCTGAATAACAAAGTCTTTAACCACACGATGAAACTGTGTGCCATCAAATATTTTGTTTTTTGTAAGAAAAATAAAATTTGCTCTATGGTATTTTGTTTTATTAAAGAGTTCTAAATCTATATTTCCAAACCTTGTGTAAATACGTACTTTGTTTTCTTTGTATATTTCGCCATACTCTCCAAAAAATTCCATTGCGTTATCATCGTTTAATGGAAGATAACGTTCTTCTAAAGTTAATTTAGAACTATCAATTTCTATTACTTTCTCTTCAGGTTCAGGTAATATAGTGTCTGTTTTAGTCACTATTTTTTCTGTCTTTTTAGACTTAGATTGTTTATCTTCACAGTTAAATAATAGTAAAACACAAAATAAAAGTAGTCCTCTCATAAATGAAATTTGAATCGTTTTTAAAATCTATCGTAAAAATAGAAAATTTAACATTACCAGCCGAAACGTCTCAGTTTAAAATGTCGCCTCCTCATAGAGCAAATTTAATAAAGTTACAAGCAGAACGTATAAAAAAGGCAAGAAAAAGCGCAGTAATGGCTTTGTTTTATCCTAATACAAAAGGAGAAACTTATCTTATTCTTATTTTAAGAAAAACCTATAAAGGAGTTCATTCTGCTCAAGTAGGATTTCCTGGAGGAAAACTTGAAGCAGGCGAAACTAATGAGCAGGCAGCATTAAGAGAAACAGAAGAAGAAATAGGTGTAAAGCAAAATACGATTACTGTTTTAAAAGCACTTACCGAAATGTATATTCCGCCTAGCAACTTTTATGTAAAACCTTTTGTTGGTATAGTAGAAAAAACGCCAGACTTTATAAAACAGGATACAGAAGTAGAAGCGTTTTTAGAAATAAATCTTGATAATTTTTTAAGCGATATTGTAATTACCACAAAAACGGTTATAATGGCCAATGGTCTAGAAGTGAGTGTTCCAGCTTATAATTTAAATAACCATTTAGTTTGGGGAGCAACAGCTATGATGCTAAGTGAAGTGAAAGACTTGTTAAAGGCTAGCTTTAAATAGTTGTATTTTACTACATTTGTTAAGTTAAAGAATACTAAAAAAATTATGGGTTTATTTAAACGAAATCCCTTCGGACATATATTATTTGTAAAAAAGTGGCTCATTAGAATCCTTGGCGTATTGTCTCACAGACGCTTTCATGGTTTTAATAATCTACAAATTGAAGGTTCAGAAATTATAAAAAATTTACCAGAGACTAACGTTTTGTTTATTTCTAATCACCAAACTTATTTTGCAGATGTATTCTCGATGTTTCATGTTTTTAATGCTAGTTTAAGTAATAGAGGAGACTCTATTAAAAATGTTGGTTACCTATGGAACCCAAAATTAAACATGTATTATGTAGCCGCAAAAGAGACTATGAAATCTGGTTTATTGCCTAAAATATTTGCCTATACAGGCTCTATAAGCATAGAACGTACTTGGAGAAGTAAAGGTAAAGATATTAACAGACAGGTTAAAATGAGTGATATTTCTATGATTAGAACTGCCTTAGATGATGGTTGGGTGGTAACATTTCCTCAAGGCACAACAACACCTTTTAAGCCTATTAGAAAAGGAACAGCACATATTGTAAAAAAATACAAACCTATTGTTGTACCTATAGTTATAGATGGTTTTAGACGTAGTTTCGATAAAAAAGGATTACATATTAAAAAGAAAAACGTGTATCAATCTTTCGAGGTTAAACAGCCTTTAGAAATAGATTATGAAAACGAATCTATAGCAAGTATTGTAGAGAAAATAGAATACGTAATAGAGCAACATCCTTCATTTTTAAAAGTAATTCCTCAAAAAGAATTAGAAGCTAAAGAAGAGCTTAACAAAAAACGTAAGTGGTTAGATAGTTAAGGTTTGGTTTTTAATACAAGGCCTTTGTTTTTAGCTTCGGCATCTTTAAAAGAGCCTATTGCTATTCCAGCTGCCATGCCTATTCCCATACCTATATTCATACCAAGTATCATTCCGTTAGTTTTGCCAAATACATTACCAAAAGTCATCCCAAGAGACATGCCTAAACTTAGACATAAGGCTAAGCCAATTCCCATATATTGACCTTCGGTAACTAAAGAGAGTTTCTTTTTTACAAAAGCAATAAAGATTCTTAGTTTTTTACCAAATACTTTAACATCTTGAGTGTTTTCTTTAATTTTTAATGTCGATAACTCTGTTTCTATGGACAATAAATCCTCGGTAGATAAGTTTCTGTTTTTTAAATCATTAAGTACACTTAAAAAGCTGTCATAATTTCTTAATGCTTTCTTAGATTTGTGCTTAGTTTTAAAATCTTCTAGAAATAATATAGCCTCTTCAATTCTCATAATATTAGACGTCTAATTTTTTTAATTCTTTATAATTACGGTTTAAGCGTTTCATTAATATACCATACAATAGCTTGTAAAATAGCCATATAATTCCAACAAAAATTAAGCTTATTACTAGAATAGCTATGGCAACACCAATTTTTCCACATGTATCAAGTTTAGTCATTAACTCTCCAAATTTAGGATCGGTTTGTGTTACATAATAAGAACCAAGTACCATAGAAATAAAAGCCATAATTAAGTTGTAACCAACATAGTATTTTATAACTTTCCTAGTATTTATAATGCTTTCCATTAATTTTTTAGCATTATCTGTTACAGATATATTTTTGTAAGCTTTATACAATAAGTAAATAAATAAAATAATTATGGCAAAACTTAAAAAAGTTAAACTGTTTAAAAGTAAAGGATTTATTTCGCTATTTGCTACTTTAGCATTGTAAGACGAAGAGAGTTTTGGTAGAAAAGTAATAGCAATCCAAAAAACTAATTCTGCAATACTTATATAAAAAAGAGTCTTGACAATTGAAGACGATTTTTTTAAAATCATAGGATAAAGGTCTTGAGACTTTAATTGCTTTTCTTCTGGCACTTCTGCTTGCCAATGCTTTTTTAATAATTCTAATTCATCCATAATTACAGATTTAAAATGGTTCTTAACTTTGTTTTCAATCTATTCATCTTCACTCTAGCGTTAACTTCGCTAATACCCATTGTTTCACTAATTTCTCTATAGTTTTTGTCTTCTAAATACAAGAAAACAAGTGCTTTTTCAATATCATTTAATTCATGTACAGCACTGTAAAGTAACTTTAGTTGCTGTTCTTCTGTATCATCATACTCATCTGCTTTAATCTTAAACTGTACTGTGTCAAATTGTGTGGTGTTTATGGTTCGTTTGGACTTTCTGTATAATGTAATTGCTGTGTTTAACCCAACACGATACATCCAGGTACTAAATTTAGAGTCACCACGAAATTTAGGGTACGCTCTCCACAGCTGAATGGTAATTTCCTGGAACAAATCGTTATGCGCATCGTAGTTATTGGTATATAATCTACAGACTTTGTGCACGATGTTCTGGTGTTTTTCCAGTAATTCCACAAAACTATGTTCAAGTTCTTTATTCAATGTTGTTGGTTAGGTTACTATATAAGTAGTAGAAATATAAGATATGTTACATGTAAATTAATAATATTTTTAATAACACTTAAGTTAGTTACTATTAACTATATATCTATTATGTAAGTAACTAAGTTATAGCTAAAATACATTAAAAACAAAAGGTGTTTACAGTTCAGCGTTAATAATCAACAATTGGGTTAATTGTTTTTTATAAACACATTGTTCTACAAGATATTTTTCTCAACAATAAAAAACAATCAATTATGTATAAACTAGCACTTATCATTATTTTATTTTTAAGCTCACTTCTCGAATGCCAAAAAAACAAAGTGTAACATTAGATTTTAATGAGATTAAGAAATTACTAGTAAATCCTATAGAGCGTGAGTATAAAAAACGATTTTCTGTTAAGGTTGGGCAGCATTTAAAATTGGTTAATATAGAAGATATAGAATGTTTTTATAGTGAAAATAAGGGTACATATTTACACACATCTCAAGGTAGAAACTACTTATTAGATACAACTCTAGATAATTTAGACTCTGAGTTGGCACCAGAGCAATTTTTTAGAATAAACAGGAAGTTCTTTGTTAATATTTAAGCTATTAATGATATGGTAAGTTATACCAATTATCGTTTGCAAATAAAATTGAATAACTACAAAGAACAAGATGTAATTTTGGCTCGAGAACGTGTAAAAGATTTTAAAAATTGGTTAGAGTAAAATTATAATTTACTCTTCAATTCTATTATCATCGAACGCAGATGGTAACAGTTTTGGAATAAACTTTATTACTAATGGTAACAATAAAGCACCACCAGGTAATAAGAAAATTGCTAAACTTGGTATGGCTTTAAAAATATCTAGTAATTGCTCTTGCACCTTTTTTTGTTCTTCCTTAGAGAGATCTTTTACAGTAGATTTAGAAAGCAATAGCATTAACTCTTTACTTTGAGACAACTCTTTTTGTAGTCTTTTACTATTTCTAGAAATTAGTTTCTTTACCATAGCACTAGAATTATTGTAAAAGGACTTTACAATATTTTTAGAACCTAATACAATATCTTGTTTATGGGTTGTATGTAAGCTAGAAATAGAATTCATAGCATTTTTAACATCCTCAGTTTTTAGATTTAAATCAATTCCTAATTGAAATAAAAAGAAACGCTCCTTACCAACTATTTTCTTATCAGACCAAGTTGCCATGCAGGCAAGATCAAGAATATATTGTTTCTCTATTGGTGTTTTTAAAAGCTTTATAGCTTCTGGGTAAGACAATTTATTAGTTTGTTGGTAACGTAAAGATTGCTCGAATAAGTCTATAAGACTGTTATCATATTTCGTTTTATCTTTTTTAGAGTTTAATGTAGTTAATACTATGGTCTCTATGGCACTTTCTTCTTGTATAATGCTGTTTTCTGTAATAGTACCTGTAGTTAAAAAACTTTTGTAGGCAATTACATCTATAAACAATAATGCATTGGTAATAAAATAGTTAAAGCTCTTGTCTATTAGATTATCATCTATTTGTATTCTTCTATGAATAATCTTTTCTAGCGTATCGTAACCATCATTTTTAATTATAATATCTAATAAAAAATTAGTCTTGTGTGCATTAATTTTTTTATAAAAATCAACCGTGTTTTCTATAAATTCATTAGGGTCTTTAACACTGTTATGTGTAACAATTAGTGTAATAAGATGATTTATTTTACAGATTTCTTCAGTAGATAAATCGCCTTTTTTAATTAAATCTTTTAAAACTTTAGTATTACTTCCATAAATATAACCACAAGGAATAAGCGCTTTGTATAGTACAGAAAGCGATGTAAATTCTTTAGATAACTCTTTGTTACACAGTTGTATTAGTTTTTTTATCCAGCCAGAGGAAGAAGGGTTCACGTGTTATTTCTTTAAGAGGCAAAGTTAGTTTTTTCAAGTCAATTAGTTGCTAGTTTTTAGTGTTAACATAATTTTAATAAAACCGACTTTGTAATTACTCCGTATGTAGAATTGAGAACTAAAAAATTAATTAACAAAAATCTCTTTATTATGAAAAAATTAAAAATTTTATTTGGAACATCAGCTTTAGCATTTGCAGGTTTCTTTATGGTAGCGGCCGATCACATTGATGCACCAGCAGTTTCAGGCGGAACAAGTGATATTACAGATTTCTACGCTTTCCAAGGCGAAGACTCAGACAACATCGCTTTTGTTGCAAATGTTCAAGGTTTATTAAGTACAATAGCCACAGATTCTGCTTCCTTTGCAGAAAACGTATTTGTAGAGTTTAACATCGACACCAATGGAGATGCTTTAGAGGATCTTGTTATTCAAGCAATCCCAAGAGATGGGAAAATGTATGTGTTTGGTCCTTTTTCGCCATGTTGTATTGCGTTTCAAAAGCGCGTTCGTCTTTTTCTTGAAATTTAGATACTAATGTTTCTAGTTGCATATATTTTTTAGACTTCGACTTTATTCAATAATACCTCCACAGCTTATTCTGCTTCCTGCTGCACCACTAGGTTGAGAAGTGAAATCATCAACACCTTCGTGAACAATAATGGCTTTACCTAAAATATCTTTAGTCTCGTCTCCACAACCAATACACCATTCGTCTGTAGATTTGGTTACAACGCCGTAGCCTTTTTCATCTGCTACAAAATTGCCTATATCTCCTTTGTGGTAACCTTCTTTTTTACCCCATTTACCATGTGTTTGTCCAGTTGGGTTCCAGTGTCCACCTGAAGATTTACCATTCTCTGAAGAACAATCTGCAGTTTCATGAATGTGAATGGCATGTACGCCAGCATTTAAGCCTTCCAACATGGCTGTCATTTCAACTTTGCCATTTATTTCAGTAAATACAACGTTACCTTTTACGGTGCTACCGCTTTTTGGAGATAGTGCAAATTTAACTTTTACAGCTTTTTCTGCTTCAGTTATTGGTTCAACTTTATCTTTTGCATCTTTTTTACAACTTGTTGTAAATGCTAAAACAGTTAATAATGAGAATAATACAATTTTTTTCATGTTTTTAATGTGTTTGGTTTTTTTCATAATTTAGAAAGTTAAGCTTATAAAGTGTTTATTACAAGAAATTAACTAGTCTATTTTAAATTCTTTTATCTCTTTAAATTCTGAAATATTTAAATTATCAATAACTTCTTTATAGGTTTTCCATTCTTCAGCAAAAAAAGTATTTGTTTGTTCTAATGCATATTTTAGAGCTGTTTTGGCTTGTCTTACAAGTGTTTTTTCAGTACTAGTAATCCCATTTTGTCTAGAACGAATATAACTACTCGCTTTAACAATTCTAGAATTTACAGTTGGTAGATTACTACTTGTAATACCTTGTCTTTTGTCTACTTTTCCAAAATAAATAACAAATAAACTATCGACCTCTTTTGTAATATTTTTTGAAGCTTTAATTTCAGCTTTATATTTCTTTTTATCTAAAGCGCTGAGGTCTTTTTTATATTTTTCAGCAGTTTTTTTGCTTTCCGCTAGTTGTTTTGTAGCATCAGCCATAGTCTGTCTTAGGGTTTCTATTTCTTTTAATGCTGAATAGACCTGATCTTTATTCATCTTAGAAACGTCTAGTCTTGGATCTTCTTTTACAGTAATTAATTCTTCCGAAGTTAAATTGCCATAATGTAAAACCGCTATGTATGTTCCAGGTTTAACAGAAACTCCACTTGGTTCATTTTTTCTTTCCCTTAAAGATTTTGAAGGATAGTCCACACCTTTTTCTCGCATATACCAAGGCCAATTATAAATACCTATAGAGTCAGGAGTTTTGCGTTTTATAGTTCTAATAAGTTTATCATTATCATAGATTTTCATAGTAATAGAATCCCACTTTACTACATGGTCACTTTCTTCTGAGGCTGTATCTTCTTCTTTGACATCTTCTTTCTTTTCCTCCTCTTTTTTTACTGGCTTTTCAACTTTTACAAAATATTTAAAACGTGCGCCAGAACTTCTATTGTCTCCAGAATACATAGCATCACCACCAAATCGACTACCAGAGGCTTGTTGGTAAGCTGCTTGATAGGCAGTTGGAGGTGTAAATAATTCTAGTTTTTTATTTGTTATTTCGTTTCTAGCAATGGCTCTCAGTGGTCTTAAATCGTCTAAAACCCAAGCAGCACGACCAAAAGTACCAATAACTAAATCGTGTTCTCTGGCTTGTATTACTAAATCTTTTACAGGAACAGTTGGGAAACCTTCTGTCCACTTTGTCCATTTTTCTCCTGCATTTGTTGATATATATAATCCATCGTCTGTGCCTAAAAACATGAGGTTAGGCTCCTCTATATCTTCAATTATACATAAGGTATAACTTTTAACATCGTTATCATCTACAATGCGTTCCCAAGATTTACCATAGTCTTTAGTTCTATAAGCATACGGTTCAAAATTAAAACGTCTATAGTCGTTGGCAACCAAGAGTGCTTCGCCTTTATTTTTATTGCTTGCTTTTATTTGTACTATCCAGCTGCCTTCAGGCAAGCCTTTTAAACCCTTACTAACATCGTTCCAGGTGTTACCACCATTTTGTGTAATATGAACACGACCATCGTCTGTACCAACCCAAAGCATATCTTTTTCAATAGGAGACGGATCAATAACTAAAATAGTACAATGGTTTTCGGCTCCTGTAGCATCTATAGTAATACCACCACTATCGCTTTGTTTTTGTTTTTCAGGATTGTTAGTTGTTAAATCTGGAGAGATAACAGTCCAAGTATCGCCTTTATTGTTAGATTTATGAACAAACTGACTTCCAAAATATAATGTGTTGTTACTAAAAGGGTCTATGTTTATTGCCGAATTCCAATTAAAACGCAGTAATACTTCTGCATCTGGATGTGTAGGTTGTACACCATAATTATTTCCAGTTTTCCAATCGTATCTACTTACATAACCTTGCTGACTCATAGTCCATCCATATCTTGAATCATCTCGATCAGGAACAACATCAAAACCATCACCAAAACTTATTTCTTGCCAATAACTATTTCTAATGCCTTGTGCACGTAAAACATAAGCAGGACCTCGCCAAGACCCATTGTCTTGCATACCTCCATAAACATTATATGGGAATTCGTTATCCACATTTATATGGTAAAATTGTGCTACAGGCATATTACCAATAAAACGCCAAGATTTTCCACCATCTTTGGTAATATTCATTCCGCCATCGTTACCATCAATCATGAAATTTCCGTTTTCCGGATGAATCCACCAAGCATGATGATCTGGATGTACACCATTACTAACACCATAAGCAGGCATTAATTGTTTGAAGTTTTTTCCGCCATCTTCACTCACATTTATATACGTAAAAACAGAATACACTCTGTTTTCATTTTGAGGATCAACATATATTTCAGAATAATAAAATGGTCTGTTTCCAATATCGCTTTTATCATTTATTTTTTTCCAACTAAAACCACCATCTTCACTTTTATAGAGTGCATTCTTTTTTGCTTCAACTAAAACATACACAATATTTGGTTTACTAGGTGCAATGGCAACACCGATTCGGCCTAATTCACCTTTTGGAAATCCTTCTTTTTCCGTTATTTTTTTCCAAGTTTTCCCACCATCATGCGTTATGTGTAAACCAGAACCTTTTCCACCAGAATTAAAAAACCATGGTTCGCGTTTGTGTTCCCATAGCGTTGCAATTAATTTATTTGGGTTAGAAGGATCCATAACCAAATCTGCAGCTCCAGTTTTGTTATTTGCAAATAGAATTTTACTCCAAGTGTTTCCACCATCAATCGTTTTATAAACTCCACGCTCACTGTGTTCTCCCCAAGGACTTCCAATGGCTGCTACATAGACGATATTTGGGTTTATAGGGTCTATTACAATGCGATGAATATGACGTGTTTTTTCTAAACCCATAGACTTCCAACTCCTACCAGCATCTAAAGATTTGTAAATACCATAACCACCATTTAAACTATTTCTAGGATTTCCTTCTCCTGTTCCAACCCAAATAACACTAGGATTAGATTGCTGGATAGCAACTGCACCAACCGAAGCCGTTACTTCTTTATCGAAAATAGGATCCCATTTTATACCACCAGAAGTAGATTTCCATAAACCACCAGAAGCTGTACCTACATACATAATATCTGGATTGCTATGTACAGCATCTATAGCAGTTACACGACCAGACATGCCACCTGGGCCAATATTTCTAGGTTTCATGTTTTTAACCAAATCCATAGAGAATTCTTGTGAAAACCCTGAAATTGAAAGCATTAAAAAGAGTAATAGTTGTAGTTTTTTCATTTTTGGTAAATTAGTTTGGATAAATTTAAGAAACAAAATCTTAAAAAGCTGTTAAGGCGTTTCTTTTGAGTTGAAATTATCGTATTTTTATGCTACAATGAAAAAAGAAAAACGAATTAAAAAGGGTTTTGTATTTAAACAATACGAAGCAGCTTTCCAATCTACTTTCGTAATACTTTTCGATATTTTTAAAGAATTAATTACGCATACATCTGGAGATTTTGATGAAGCTATTGATTGGTTACGAGAACTCGATAAAGAATACAAGCTTACAACACCAGAATACACGATTGAAGATTTTATTGAAGATTTAAAAGCTAAAGGCTATATAAAAGAAGAAATAAAACCAGACGGAAAAATGGGAACAGGAATTACAGCTAAAACAGAACGCGCTATCCGAAAGTCTGCTTTAGATCAAATATTTGGAAACATTAAGCGTAGTGGAAGTGGTAACCATAAAAGTAAAGGCGTTGGAACAGGAGATGAGCATACAGGAGATTATAGAAACTACCAATTTGGTGATAGTTTAGATAAAGTTTCCATGACTGAAAGTTTACGTAATGCCCAAATAAATAATGGTATTGGTGACTTTAGACTTACAGAAGACGATTTAGTTATTGAAGAAACCACTCATAAATCTCAAATGAGTACGGTGTTAATGATAGATATTAGCCACAGTATGATTCTGTATGGCGAGGATCGTATTACGCCAGCCAAAAAAGTGGCTATGGCTTTGGCAGAACTTATAACTACGCGTTATCCAAAAGATACTTTAGATATTTTAGTATTTGGAAACGACGCTTGGCCAATAAAAATAAAAGATTTACCATATTTAAACGTAGGACCATACCATACTAATACAGTTGCAGGATTGCAATTAGCAATGGATTTACTAAGGCGAAAAAGAAATACCAATAAACAGATTTTTATGATAACCGATGGTAAACCTAGTTGTTTAAAATTGCCAGACGGAACCTATTATAAAGATAGTAACGGTTTAAATCCATACAT
>NZ_JASJHV010000066.1:0-4690 GCF_037625555.1 Lacinutrix sp. | reverse complement strand
TGATGACTTTAACTAGTGACTCTTTTACTATTGAAAGAACTAAATGGTCTATAAACTACGGTTCTAAATCTATTTTTGATAACCTTGGAGATAAGTTTATTAATGATGATATGGAATTAAAAATCATTGTTACAGCAAAGAAGTCTTAATTAGATTTTTCTACATAATATTTAAAAGCCATATCGTACGATGTGGCTTTTTTGTTTTAATCTACCAGATAATAACTTTACTTTCTAAAAAAAAGATAATTAGGCTTAGTTTTAAACCAACTCCTCCAAAGCCGCATCCAAATTAACAAACTTAAAATTAAAACCACTCTGTTCTATTTTTTTAGAACTTACGCGTTGGCTTTCAAAAAGTATTATATGCATTTGTCCTAAAACTAGTTTCATAGCAAATTTTGGAATATTTGGTAGAATTAATGGCTTTTTAAGGTGCTTTGCAATTGACTTTGTAATGGTTTGGTTTATTGCTGGATTTGGTGCTACTCCATTATAAACACCTTCTAATTTGTGTTCTAAAACGTATAGAAAAATAGCTGCTAAATCCTCTAAATGAATCCAAGACATCCATTGTTTTCCTGTTCCCATTGCAGCTCCAGCTCCAAACTTAATAGGTTTTGCTAACTCTGGAAAAGCGCCTCCTTTTTCAGAAAACACAACACCTATTCTTATTTTAGAAACCGTAATATTTAAAGTATTAAACGTGTCTATTACTTGTTCCCATTCTTGTACTACTCTGCCAAGAAAAGAGTTGCTAATTTGTTTTTCTTCTTCAGAATAATAGTTTGTTAAAGAATCTGGGTAATAACCTATTGCACTTGCCGAGATAATTTGTTTTATAGAATTAGGATTGTTTTTTACTGTAGCATGCAACAAAGCAGTTGTTTCTAGCCTACTATTAATAATAGCTTGTTTATGCGCTTTTGTCCAACGTTTAGAAATACTTGCCCCAACTAAATGAATAATAGCATCAACATCTTTAATACAATCAGCATCAATTTCTGCGTTAGTTGGATTCCAATAAAAACCTTGATAATTAGAGTTGTTTTCTATTTTAGATTTACTGGTTGTCAAATAGTTTACAGCAATGCCTTTGGCATGGCAATTTTTCACAATGTCACTACCAATTAGTCCTGTTGCTCCTGTAATAAGTACTCGCATTTCTTTTTTTATAAAAATACGATTTAGTACTTACTTTGTTTTTAGATTTAAGTTGGATTTAACAGAAATTAGCTAAAAAATTAAAAATGTTATTGATACAATTCCTCATACTTCGGAATCATTCGAAGTGCAATTAATAATTATTGTTTTACAGCACGAAGCATGTGTCGTTTTCCAGGAGGACCTTCTACTCTAGAAATTGTAAAACCTACCGAAATCATAGCACGTCTAGCATGACCTTGCGCGCAATACGTCACTAAAACGCCTCCTTGTTTCATGGACTTATACATGCTTTTAAAAACAACTTCCGTCCACAGTTCTGGTTGTACTCGTGGACCGAAAGCATCAAAATAGATGACATTAAATTTGTTTATGTCTGTAATTTCAGAAAATTGTTTCTGCTGTTTTTTTAATTGGAAATTTTTAGAAATCGTCGCATACTCTTCCCATTTACCTTTATGAATGGCTTTAAAAAGGGCTTCAAATTTTAGTGCTTCAGTATAGTTTAGTGCATCAAGTTCTTCAGTCGAAACTGGAAAACCTTCTACACCTACATAGTTACAATTAAGGTTTAGCTCTTTAGCTTCAATAGCAGTTAAAAAAGCATTTAAGCCTGTACCAAAACCAATTTCTAATATGGAAATTTCTGACTGTTTAGCATAACTTTCCGAAGCACAAAAAAAAGCTAAGCCATGTTTTAAATAAACATGCTTAGCTTCTTGTATTGCTCCATGTGTAGAATGATATTGCTCATTCCACTCTGGAATATGAATGGTTTTAGAACCATCGTTTGTTGTAATTATTTCGCGTTTCACAAAAAACTATTTTATTAATAGTTTCTGTATTCTTGGTATTGGTCCTGTACATTCTGTTTGGTGGCAAGAAATACAAACACCTATTGCATTATTAAAACGCTCTTGTACTGGGATATTAGATTCTGTATTAAAAACCTCTTGTTCTGCAACAATATATAAGTTTGAAAAGGCTTCAAATTTAGCATTCCTTGTTTTGAAATTTGAAAGCTCTGCAGTATGGATTTTTAAAAAATCTGTTGGAAATTCTTTAGGTATGTTTCCTGCTAGTATTTCGTTTTTAATTTTTAAGTTTTCAGCATAAAACTCATTCATAAGATTGGCCATCTCTGATGGTTCGTACATATCGTAAACTTTTGCTTTAGAAACTTCTTCTTTTGTGTCGCTTTCCTCTACTTTAGAATTACAACTTAAAATTACAGTAAAACAAAATATATAAACTAAATATTTCATCTTTTTATTCTTCTACTAATAAAACACCATCTGCTTCAAAAGAATAGGTTTTTTTAGATTCTGTAATTGCTGCAATTTCTTCAGCAGTTTTACCTGCATCTTCTGCATAATGACGTAACTCCTCTACAGGAACTTCATTTAAATATGCTTTTCCGTTAATTATAACTTCTTGTCCTGCAATGTTTTTAGGCATAAAAAAACCGTAATCTTTAAACTTAACCATTACTTGCTCTCCATTATCTAGATCTAACTTCATCCAACAACCTTTGGCTTGACAAACTTCGTTAACTTTTGCAACCATTTTACTATCTATACTATCGCCAACATTCATTCCTTTGTAATGTTCTGCCATAAATTTTGCTGGAATAGCATCGTCTGCAATAATTTCTTTACCAAAAGACTTGTAGTTTATTGCCATTTCTTTAGTGTCTTCAACAACTTCTGTTTTTTGCTCTTCTTTACAAGCCATGAAGCTAAAAACCATAGCTAATACTAAAATATAATTTTTCATTTTATCGATTTTGTATTAAATTAATTTATACTATTACAAAGATAGTATTTTAAGATAAATTTTAGATTTCTTTATACTTAATTTTGTACTTTCGCAAAAGATATAGAAGCATTAATATTCATGGGGAAAATAACAAAAAGACAAATAGAAATCACCAAAGTAAACACCTCTAAAATTTATAGTATCGATTTTAATAATCTAGCTTTTGGTCAAGTGTTTTCAGATCACATGCTAACATGCGATTACATTGATGGTAAATGGCAAATGCCAAAAATTGAGCCTTTTGCACCTATTAGTTTAATGCCTTCTGCGAAAATATTTCATTATGGTCAATCTATTTTTGAAGGAATGAAAGCCTATAAGGATAGTAATGAAGATGTGTTTTTATTTCGCCCAATGGAAAACATAAAACGTCTTAATATTTCGGCAAAACGTTTATCTATTCCAGAAATTCCTGAAGATTATTTTATCGAAGGTTTGAAAGCTCTTTTAGACCTTGAGAAAGATTGGATTCCTACAAAAGAAGGAAGCTCTCTATATCTTAGACCTTTTGTTTTTGCTACAGGTGAAGGTTTTCATGCCTCTCCATCTGACCAATATAAATTTATATTAGCCTGTGCTCCATCTGGACCTTATTTTTCTGGAAAAGTTAAAGTACTAATAGAAGAAACGTATTCTCGTTCTGCAAATGGTGGTGTTGGTTATGCTAAAGCAGGTGGTAATTATGCTGGACAATTTTACCCAACACAATTAGCAAAAGAAAAAGGTTACCAACAAGTAATCTGGACAGACGATACTACTCATGAATACATTGAAGAAGCTGGAGCAATGAATGTGTTTGTACGTATTAATGACACTTTACTAACATCTCCTGTAAGCGAAAGGATTCTTGATGGTGTTACTAGAAAAAGTATTTTAGAAATTGCTAAAGCGGAAGGTATAAACACAGAAGTAAGAAAAGTAAAAGTAAGCGAGCTAATTGAAGCGTCTAAAAATGGTAGTTTAAAAGAAATATTTGGTGCAGGAACTGCAGCAGTAATTTCTCCTATTTCTGGTTTTGGTTTTAGAGATACAGATTTTGAACTTCCCGAACTAACAGATACTTTTGCTAGTAAATTAAAAAATAGAATAATACAAATTCAAACTAACAAATCAGACGACCCATTTGGGTGGAGAGTGAAAATGTAGTTATCATAAAACAAAAAAAAAGCAGCCTTTTGGCTGCTTTTTTTTTGTTTTATGAACGAATTTATGATTCTAATATTTCTGCTATATTTGGCTTAAAATAGTTTGGGCCCTTTAAAACCTTACCATCTTCTCTGTAAATTGGCTGTCCATTTTTACCTAATTTACTCATGTTACTTCTTTGAATTTCATTAAAAACGGCTTCAATTTTATCCTGCATGCCATGCTCGATAATAGTACCACATAAAATATAAAGCATATCACCTAATGCATCTGCAACCTCAACTAAATCGTTGTTATTTGCTGCTTCAAGATATTCTTCATTTTCTTCTTTCATTAAGTCAAATCTTAACGTGTTTTTAGAATTTCCTAAATCTGCTTTTGGAGATTCTAAGTGTCCTATTTTAAATGCTGTATGAAATGCTTTTACTGCTTCTATTTTATTTTTCATTGAAATCTGTTTTTACTGCTAGTATTCGTTATTTTTGCATAAAAATACTACTATGTTTAGTAAAGGACAATTAATTTTCGCCATTTGTTTTGCTGTTGCATTTATAACAGCATTA
>NZ_JASJHV010000065.1:0-44224 GCF_037625555.1 Lacinutrix sp. | reverse complement strand
TTCCCACAAATGCGACCAGAGAAAAAAGGCGTTACAATGAGTGAGGATGAAAAAGCAGTGTTTGAAATCTTAAAGAAAAACACATCAACTGATTTAAACGAGTTGAAAAATCAGTCTGGATTAAGTAATAAAAAATGGGATAAAACCATAAAAGGATTAACAAAAATAGGTGTTGCTAAGGTTAGCAAAACTGATGATGGTTTGTTTGTAGAGGTGGTATAACAAATGATTATATTCTTATATAAATATAAAGCATACATTCATGGAGTGTATACTTTTTTTATTTTACTTCATTTTGTAATTAAAGATTATTTATTTCCATTAAGCATTTTGTTTTATGCAACACCTTTAATTCTTATTATTGTTTTAGGGCTATTTATTACTATTTTTTATTACAAACAAAAACGAGTATTTATACCTTCTACTTTAGTTTTAATATTATTAAGCTTTCAATTCTACTTAAGCCAATTCAATGTACTAAAAACAAAGGCTAACCTTGCTAAAATCGACTCGGTTTTATTCTGGAATATTGCCAAGAATGAAAAAGTATTTCCTAAATTTATTTAAAAATATTCCACTTTGGTATGAAGACGTACTCGCATGGCTTAAAAGTAAAATGGAAAAAAACCACTTTATCAAGCCACTTTAGAATTAGTTACAAAAGCGCAATCTGTTAATTAAAACATATAAAAAACAACCGCTTTTAAACCATTTTATTATTTTAGTGTCCTAAGAAGGTAAAAACAATTTAAAACAAAATAAAAATGAAAAAATTATTAATCTTAGCATTAGCGTTATTTGCACTGCAAGTAACAGCTCAAGAAAAGAAAGAACAGCACCAGTTAAGAAAGCAAAAAATGGAACATATGAAAGATATGGAACCAAAAGAAATGGCTGAACTTCAAACTAAAAAATTAACACTTACTTTAGATCTTACAGATGAACAACAAGCAAAAGTTGAAAAGCTAAATCTTAAAAATGCTGAGTTACGCAAAGCAGGAATGGAAAAAAGAATGGCTTATTTAGAAGCAGGAAAAAAGCCTACTAAAGAAGAAAAACTACAAATGGCTAATGATAAATTAGACCAACAAATTGCTACTAAAAGAGCAATGAAGGAGATTTTAACAGAAGAGCAATATAAAATGTTTAACAAACAATCTCAACTTAGAAGAGCAAAAGGTGCTAAACAAAAAATTTAGAAGAGATCTGGAGAAATGAAACAAAGGAGAGAAAAAAAAGCTAAAGAATAATAGCTTTAAAATTAAACCTTAATAAAGTTAAAAAAGTACCGATTTTTATTCGGTACTTTTTTATTTGCAAAATTTAACAAAATAGCTTTTCTTTGAGTTATTAACGTATAACAACTATAATAATGAAAAAAATATTTACATTTTGCTTTTTTGCTTTTGCACTATTAATTGGTACTCAATCTGCAATGGCTCAAGATCAAGCTGAAATTAACGAAAAAGCTATAGTTAAGGCTAAAGAGTTACGTTCTGTTCTTAAATTTAACGACAGCAAATTAGAGCAAGTTTACAATGCATACCAAGCTTACGAAAACAAAATTTATTCTTTAGACAAGTATTTAACTTCTGGATCTACAGAATATAATGAGGTGCTTTTAAAAACAAATAAAAAACTTCAGTCTAGCATTAAAGATGCTTTAGGTAACGATTTATACAAAAGATACTTAATAGCTACTAAACAAGAAGAACTTTTAGAAGATGTAGAAGATTAAGTTTTATTAAAAAAATAAACTACAAAAAAAGCGATTACTCAAGTAATCGCTTTTTTTTGTGCTCAAGTAATTAACTATTTACTTAAAAACAGTAATACAAGCAGCAATTGTTGCATCTAAATCTTTATACGTTAAAGCATCAGTAATAAACCAAGTTTCAAAAGCACTAGGTGCAATGTAAATACCTTGATTTAACATGCCATGAAAAATGGTTTTAAAAGTCTCATTATTTCCTTTTGCAGCAGTTTCAAAATCAACAACTTTAGTGTCATCAAAATGAACAGAAATCATAGAACCTACTCTATTTATAGTATGTATAATATTATTATCTGTTAACACTTTAGTCAAACCTTTATGAAGATATTCGGTCTTTTCTGCTAAACGCTTAAAAACGTTTTCATCAGTATTTAAAGCTGTAAGCATAGCAAAACCTGCTGCCATAGCCAACGGATTTCCACTTAAAGTTCCTGCCTGGTACACAGGACCTAAAGGTGCTAAGTGATTCATAATTTCATTTCTTGCTGCAAATGCGCCTACTGGCAAACCACCTCCTATAACTTTACCAAAACAAACAATATCTGCATTAACACCAAATAATTCTTGCACACCTCCTTTTGCAAGACGAAAACCTGTCATGACCTCATCAAATATTAATAAAATAGAAGGTTCATCACATAATTTTCTTAAGCCTTCAAGAAATCCATTTATAGGTGGAATACAACCCATATTTCCTGCAACAGGTTCAATAATAATAGAAGCTATTTCATTTTTATTAGCCGCAACTAAAGCTTCAACACTTGCCAAATCATTATAGTTTGCTAACAAGGTATCTTTTGCTGTACCTGCTGTTACTCCTGGACTATTTGGACTACCAAAAGTTACAGCTCCACTTCCTGCTTGTATTAAAAACGAATCGCTATGTCCATGATAACAACCAGCAAACTTTATAATTTTATCTTTTCCTGTAAATCCTCTTGCTAAACGCACAGCACTCATACAGGCTTCTGTTCCAGAATTAACAAAACGTATTTTATCTATATTTGGCACCATAGAAACTACCAACTCTGCAATTTTAGTTTCAATTTCTGTAGGCATACCAAAAGAAGTTCCTTTTTGTGCTTTTTCTACTACAGCATCTACAACTGGTTGGTAGGCATGACCTAAAATCATTGGTCCCCAAGAGTTAATATAATCTATTAATACATTTCCATCTTCATCGAACAAATAAGCGCCTTTTGCTTCTTTTACATATATTGGTGTTCCTCCAACTGCTTTAAAGGCACGAACAGGAGAATTTACACCTCCAGGAATTACTTTCTCCGCTTCTGTAAAAAGCGTACTACTACGTTTATAAATCATTTTAATTAATCTTTAATAATAGGCTTAATATATATTACTTGTCCTACAAATAAATTGTTTGTTTCTAAACTGTTTAAGGCTTTTAATTCTGGAACAGAAATATTATACTTTCGAGATAAAGAGTACAAAGTATCTCCAGATACAACAGTATGCTTATTGTTTAAACTAGACTCTACTCCTAAAACTTCGTTATCAAAACGATACAATTGATAGCGCTCTATTAAACTTATTACTTTTTGAGGATATTTTCTGTCTGTAGCATAACCTGCAGCTTTTAAAGCTTTTGCCCAAGATATATAATCACCTATTGCTAGTTCAAACAAACCTGCATAACGTTTACGATCTCTTAAAAACAAAGAATGATCTCTAAAAGAATATTTAGAGTTTTTATACTTTCTAAAACATTCTTGATCTTCATCATCGTCATGATAAATTTTTCCACCAGTCCATCCTTTATGGCATTTAATACCAAAATGGTTATTAGCTTCTACAGAAAGTCTTCCTTTTCCTGAACCAGACTCTAGAATACCTTGAGCTAAAGTTATACTTGCTGGTATTCCATAATTTCGCATTTCGTCTTGAGCAATGTTACTATAAATGGCAATATACTCATCTGTTGGTGTCGCATAATTTTCTGGAGTATCTTTAACAGGCTCCTTAGTTTCTTCTGGTTGCATTATAACCACCTTTGGAGCATTATCTTTGTTCTTTTGGGTTACCTTAACAACACGATTGGTTTTATTTTTAGATTTCCTAGTCGAAACTTTTTTTTGAGAACCACAACTAGATAAAATAACTAGTAAGCAAATAATTGTAAATAGTCTATTCATTAATTAATGTATTAATGGTAAATTTTTATGTTTTAATCTTGCATTAATGCCAGCAATACCTTGCAATCCACCTGTATGGATTACTAATATTTTAGAGCCTTTTGGAAAATAATTTTTAGCAATAAGGTCTTGAATTCCAAACAGCATTTTTCCTGTGTAAATAGGATCTAATTGTATGTTATTAGTAGCCTTAAAGTTATTAATAAACGCTATTAACTCTTTATTTATTTTAGCATAACCTCCAAAATGATAATTAGACAATAACTCCCAATTATCTTGTGTTGCAAATTTACTAATATCTTTTTTTAAAAAGTCTCCTTTTAATGCTGAAAAACCTAAAATTTTTTGACTAGGCTTTGAGCCATTAATTAAACCTGCTAATGTACCTCCAGTGCCTACTGATGCACATATGTAATTAAAATTAAAATCTTCTTCTTTTAAAATTTCTTCACAGCCTTTTACAGCAAGCGCATTAGTACCACCTTCTGGTATGCAATAAAAATCTCCAAACTCTTGCTTTAACAATGCTGTAAACACCAAACTATCTTTAGCTCTATAATGAGATCTGGTTACAAATTTAAAAACCATACCACAATCTTTAGCGTATTTTAGCGTAGCATTTTCGTTTATTTTTGAAGCTAACTCTTCTCCTCTAATAACACCAATAGTCTTAAAATTAAATAACCTTCCAACTTCTGCAACTGCTGCAATGTGGTTGGAAAAAGCACCTCCAAAAGTGAGTAATGTTTTTTTATTCTCTTTTTTAGCAGCTTCAATATTGTATTTTAGTTTTCTAAATTTGTTTCCAGAGACTATTGGGTGTATTTCATCCTCTCTTTTTAAACATACCAAAATAGCCTTAGAACCTTCCAAAGCCACTACTGTATTCAATGGTTTTATCTCCTGAAACATATTTTTTATGGTATGAATACACCTAAAATTAAAATAAAATTGTATTTCATCCTGTTCTTATGTATTTTACAAATTATCTTTGCTTTCAAATTTGTTAATCTTGTGTTTTTTTATCATCTTTAATATATTTGAGTGTAAGCAAACACTAACTCTCTCATAAAAATGTAGAAGCAAGCATTAAGTAATAACAATACGACTTAAAATTATACAAACAAAATTACATAGAAAATTGAATACATCACAGAGTGATCTATCTAAAATATTTATATTATTAGTATTCTTATTAACTACGCTTACTAGTTATGGGCAAGCAGTACGTACCGATGATTGTGGTACCACTGCTGGTGCAGAATTAAGTGTAGGCTCAAGCTGTACTTTAATAGACTGGGACTGTAGTACAAATGGTAATTACTGGTCTTCAGGCGCTGGAGGTTGTTGAGCAGATATTATAAGAGATGATGTTTGGTGGAAACGATGTTACGTTTTACTCGACAGCTCCAAATTTAAAATTAAAAACGTAAGGTAAACCTTTACCATTACAAACATCATACGTTATTCCTTTTAGGATACCATGCTGCTAGTCAAACGGTTTATAGAATAGGTATTGACCATCTAGATCCATTATTTATTAGCCAGGACATCTTTTTAAAGAACAACGAGTTAAATGTTGTGCATGACCTTAAATCCTCACCTTACGTTTTTAACACAAATGCTGGTACTTTTGATAATAGGTCTGAAATAGTAAACACTAACGATACTTTATATACTAATGATTACACTGTAGATTCTAACGAAATAAAAGTACTTTCTAGTAATCATTTAAAAGTGATTTCTCAGTCTAAAGAAATTAAAAGTATTGAAGTATATAATATCCTTGGAAAGCGTTTAATGACGTACAATACTATTGATTCTAAACAGTAGTATTAAAAGGCATCATAAAATCTAATAATGCTTTACTTATAAAAATTGTATTTACAGATAATACGCAATTATACAAGAAAGCTTTGTATTAAGTATTAATCGATTATATAATTCAAAAAGCCCCAAATTGGCCTTGATTTTAAATAGTTAAGGTCGTTTTGGTTTTTATAAGCCTCACGCTCAAAAGAGATATTCCTATAAGCTTGTTCCCAATTTTTATACTTAAAAATTTTAACCAAAAATTCAGTAACATAAAAAATATAAAAAGAGAGAATCAATAATTCCAATTGTTGTTTTAAATGAATTTTCTCATGATTAATTAACACGACATCAGTTTTCAAGGCTTTAAACTTTATAAAAAAAAATGGATAAATAGTTATACCTGTATAACCTCTTGGTACTAAATATTTCGAAATTAAAATCATAAATTATTGGTTTCAAAAATCACTCCAATTTACATTATCTTTGTAATAAATGAAGAAATATATTCCATTAGAAGAAGGAGACTTCTACTTAACACCCGAAGGCTATAGATGTTTCACAGAACAATACCATCTAAAAAGAGGCTACTGTTGCGAAAGTGTTTGTAGACATTGCCCTTATGGCTTCAATAAAAAAACAAGTTCAATAAAAAAAAAGGATTAATTATAATGATTTCAAGTTTTAAATCACAAATTTTAGAAGGTATTCCAGAGCAATTACCAGCTTTAAAAGCATACGAAAAAGATATAAATCACGCACCAAAACGTAAAGCAATACTTACTAAAGAGGAAGAAAAATTAGCACTACGAAATGCCTTGCGTTATTTCGATAAAAAACAGCATGCAACATTAATTACTGAATTTAAGAACGAATTAGATACTTACGGTAGAATCTACATGTATCGTTTGCGTCCAGATTACAGAATGTACGCTAGACCAATTAACGAATATCCTGCGAAATCAAAACAAGCCGCAGCAATAATGTTAATGATTCAAAATAATTTGGATTATGCAGTAGCGCAACATCCACATGAGCTAATTACGTATGGTGGAAATGGTGGTGTATTTTCTAATTGGGCACAATATCGTCTTACAATGAAATACCTAGCAGAAATGAACGACGAGCAAACACTTGTAATGTATTCTGGTCATCCTATGGGATTATTTCCTTCACACAAAGAAGCACCAAGAGTTGTGGTAACAAATGGCATGATGATTCCTAACTATTCTAAACCAAACGATTGGGAAAAGTTTAATGCATTAGGTGTTACACAATATGGACAAATGACGGCTGGAAGCTATATGTATATTGGTCCTCAAGGTATTGTACATGGCACAACAATTACAGTATTAAATGGTTTTAGGAAAATAGGGAAAGAACCAAAAGGGAACCTTTTTTTAACCTCTGGTTTAGGAGGTATGTCTGGCGCACAGCCAAAAGCTGGAAATATTGCAGGTTGTATTACAGTTTGTGCAGAAGTAAACCCTAAGATTACACAAGTAAGACTTGATCAAGGTTGGATAGATGAAAAAATAACCGATTTAGATGCATTAGTAACACGTGTAAACAAGGCTAAAGCAGAAAAAGAAGTTATATCTATAGCTTATTTAGGGAATATTGTCGACGTATGGGAAAAATTTGACGAGGCAAATATTCATATAGATTTAGGAAGCGACCAAACCTCTCTTCATAATCCTTGGGCTGGTGGTTATTATCCAACAGGACTTTCGTTTGAAGTAGCGAATAAAATGATGGCTATTAATCCTGAACAATTTAAAATAGAAGTTCAAAAAACCTTATGTCGTCATGCAGACGCTATAAATAAACACACTGCAAAAGGCACCTATTTCTTCGACTACGGAAATGCTTTTTTACTAGAAGCCTCAAGAGCTGGAGCAGATATCATGTCTGAAACACCTACAATAGGAAAAGAGTTTAAATACCCAAGTTACGTTCAAGATATTATGGGACCAATGTGCTTCGATTATGGATTTGGACCATTTCGTTGGGTATGCGCTTCAGGAAAACCAGAAGATTTAGCAAAAACTGATGCTATAGCTTGTGCTGTTTTAGAAGAAATAAAAAAGAAGTCTCCAATAGAAATTCAGCAACAAATGGCTGATAATATTCAATGGATAAAAGGTGCGCAAGAAAACAAATTGGTTGTAGGCTCTCAAGCTAGAATACTATATGCAGATGCAGAAGGTAGAGCAAAAATTGCTGAAGCTTTTAACCAAGCCATTGCAAATGGAGATATAGAAACAGTAATACTAGGTAGAGATCACCATGATGTTTCTGGTACAGATTCCCCATATAGAGAAACCAGTAATATATACGACGGGTCACGTTTTACAGCAGATATGGCCATCCATAACGTTATTGGAGATAGTTTTCGCGGTGCCACTTGGGTAAGCATCCACAATGGTGGTGGTGTTGGTTGGGGAGAAGTTATAAATGGTGGATTTGGTATGGTTCTTGATGGTAGTAAAGAAGCATCTAAGCGCTTAAAATCAATGTTATTTTGGGATGTTAATAATGGTATCTCAAGAAGAAGTTGGGCTAGAAACGAAGGTGCAGTTTTCGCAATAAAACGCGCCATGGAAATAGAGCCTAATTTAAAAGTAACATTACCAAATACAGTAGATGATTCTATAATAGACTCGTTATAACTATTAAAAAAATTAACTATGAAAAAATTAATTCAAAAAACATTACCACTATTAGCTTTGCTAATAATAATGAGTTCATGTTCTTCTGTTCGTGTAGCATCAGATTATGATAAAAATGCAAATTTTGATTCATACAAGACCTTCGCTTTTTTTAAAACTGGTATTGATAAAGCTGAAATAAGTGATCTAGATAAACGTAGAATTCTTCGTGCTATTGAAACAGAAATGCTTGCAAAAGGCTTTACAAAATCTGAAAATCCAGATTTATTAGTGAATATTTTTACTAAAGAAAGACAAAAAGTTAACGTTTGGAACAATGGTTTTGGATATGGTTGGGGATGGAGCCCTTTTTGGGGAAACAACTTTAATAATAATGTAAGTACAACTATGCAAGGTTCTTTATATATTGATTTAATAGATGCTAAAAAGAAAGAGTTAGTTTGGCAAGGCAAAGGCTCTGGCTATTTAACAAGTTCATCTAACGTTGATAGGAAAATTGAAAGAATAAATAAATTTGTTACTGAGATTATGACCGAATATCCTCCAGGAATGGAAAGTTAAAAACATAAAAAAAGCGATTCTTAAAAGAATCGCTTTTTTTTTATCTCTGTTTAATAGAATAACTAATAATTAAACAAGCTTTCAATTTTAGCTTTTACTTTTTCTGTAGATGGAATCATGGTTTGTTCTAAAGTAGAATTTAATGGAATTGCAGGCATGTTCTCACTACCAATAGTCATAACAGGAGCGTCTAGAAATTTAAAACATTCTTCTTGAATTTTTCCTGCTAAAGCTCTAGCGAAACTATTATTTGAAGGCTCCTCGGTAACTACTAAACATTTACCTGTTTTCTTTACAGATTTCATAATTGTATCTTCATCTAAAGGAAATAACGTACGTAAATCGATAATTTCTATTTGATCACGCATTCCTAATTCTCCTGAAGCATTATAAGCCCAATGTACTCCCATTCCATAGGTAACAATAGTGATTGTTTCAACATTTTCTTGCTTCCAAATTTCCTGGAGAACGCAAGCCTTACCAAATGGCAACACATAATCTGCTGAAGGTTCAACTGAAGTTGCTGTTAGTGTCCCAGGCACTTTAGACCAATATAAACCTTTGTGCTCCAAGATAACTACTGGATTTGGATCGTAATATGCGGCTTTCATTAAACCTTTTAAATCTGCTCCATTACTAGGATAGGCAATTTTAATACCTCTAATATTTGTAATCACACTTTCTACAGAAGACGAATGGTAAGGACCACCACTTCCATATGCACCAATTGGTACACGAAGAATCATGCTTACAGGCCATTTACCATTACTTAAATAGCAACTTCTACTGACTTCTGTAAATAATTGATTTAAGCCTGGCCAAATATAATCTGCAAACTGAACCTCAACAATAGGTTTTAACCCAACGGCACTCATACCAACGGTTGAACCGACGATAAAGGCTTCTTGAATTGGTGTATTAAATACACGGTCGTCTCCAAATTTTTGAGCCAAAGTTGCTGCTTCTCTAAAAACACCACCTAGCCTACCACCAACATCTTGACCATAAAGTAAACATTCTTTATATTTTTTCATTAATTCCTCAACCGCAAATAAGGCACAATCTACCATAACCACTTTATCTGAACCTTCTGGAGCACGTGTTCCTTTTTCTTCTGTAATTGGAGTGGGAACAAAATCGTGTGTAAATAAATCTTCAGGTCTTGGATCTTCTTGTTTTAACGCTTTTTCAAAATCAGATTGTACTTTTGCTTTTGCAGAGTATTCTATATCTAAAATTTCTTTTTCAGAAAAACCATCATCTAATAGTTGTTGTTTTATTACTGGATAGGGATCACGAGAGCGTGCCTCTTCTAAATCGTCTCGATACCATTCCATTCTTACACCAGAAGTGTGGTGATTTAACAAAGGTACTTTTGCGTGTACTAAAAATGGTCTGCGTTCTGTTCTAATAGTATGTATTACTTTTTCTATGGCTTCGTAACTTTCTGTAAAGTTTGCACCATCAATTGAAATAGCATCTAATCCATGAAAACCTTGTGCATACTCAAAAGCATTTTGTGCTCTTGTTTCTGCTGCATTGGCACTAATATCCCAACCATTATCTTGTACTAAATACAGAATTGGCATTTGTTTTAAGGCTGCCATTTGAAAGGCTTCTGCAATTTCACCTTCGGTTACAGATGCATCACCTAAAGAACAAACCACAAAAGGTAAATCTTTTAGTGTTTTATCATCTAAACCTTGTAATTCTTTATACTGCATTCCCATAGCAACTCCTGTTGCTGGAATAGCTTGCATTCCTGTTGCTGAAGATTGGTGTGGAATTTTTGGTTTATCGTCGTCTTTTAAACTTGGATGACAATAATAAGTTCTTCCTCCAGAAAACGGATCGTCTTTTTTTGCTAATAATTGCAACATCAAATCATAAGGTTCTAAACCAAATGATAGTAACATCGCATCGTCTCTGTAATAAGGAAACGCATAATCTTGAGGTAATAACTGTAGTCCTAAAGCAATTTGAATTGCTTCGTGACCTCTTGATGTAGCATGTACGTATTTTGAAACTTGTTTAAAATTAGCTTCGTATAATTCTGACATCGCTTTTGCTGTGCAGAGTTTTGAAAACCCTTTTTCTAGTATGTTTTTTTCCATATTCATTTCCCACGAGAGTGGGAATCTCATTAATTATACATTTTACTTTCATTGTTGATTCCTGCGTTCGCAAGAATGACAAAACGGTTACTTGTGCGTTAGGGATTGAACGGTCTGTTTAAGCTCCTAGCAGAGAGCGAGTAGTGAAAGCCCGACCTTTAGGTAACGCCCTAATTATTTTAAACTAACTGGTTTTCAACTTTAATCATCCAACCAAACTTGTCTTCTACTTTTCCTGTTTTAATGGCATTTAAAGTGTTATTTACTTCTAAACCTACTGGACTTTCATTGGATACATAAATTGTTTTGCCATCTACTCCAATCTCTTGAATATAAGCAATACCAACTGCTGTTCCAGTACCGAAGGCTTCTTCTAAGATTCCTTTTTGAGAGGCTTCTTCTATTTCATCTATTGTGATGGCGCGTTCTATTACATTGAAACCTTTGTCTTTTAAAACTGAAATAACACTAAGTCTAGTAATACCATCTAGAATTGAACCGTCGCGTTTTGGTGTAATAAATTCACCATTAATTTTAAAGAAAATATTCATAGTTCCAACTTCCTGAATGTACTTATGCTCTACTGCATCTAACCATAACACTTGGTCGTAACCTTTTGCTTTTGCTAATTCTGTTGGACGAATGGCTGCTGCATAGTTCCCTGCTGCTTTAGCTTCTCCTGTTCCTCCATTTGCAGCACGTATGTACTGCTTTTCTGCCCACAATTTTATGCGCTTACTAAAAAACAGTCCTGCTGGAGATGCCATAATTATAAACTTAAAATGTGTTGCCGCACGCATACCAATAAATGGCTCATCTGCATACATGAATGGCCTTAAATAAAGTGAGCTACCATCTGTTGGTGGGATCCAATTACGCTCTAAATCTACTAATTGTTTTAAACCTTCGACAAATAACTCTTCAGGAAAATCTGGCATTCCCATACGGTCTGCACTTGCATTTAATCGTGCTGCATTTTTATCTGCTCTAAATAACATTGGATTACCTTCACCATCTACAGTTGCTTTCATGCCTTCGAAAATAGCTTGACCATAATGCAAAGCCATTGCTGCTGGATGTGTTGGTATTAGTCCTAAAGGTTCTATTCTTGGATTTTCCCAAGTACCATTATTATAATCACAAATAAACATATGGTCTGTGAATGTTGTGCCTAATGGAATATTGTTAAAATCGATGCCTTCAACTTTAGATTGTACGACTTTAGTTATTACTATATTTTGTTTCATAATGTCTGGTCATTCCTACGAAAGCAGGAATCTATTTTTAATAATCGGTTTTTGTGGATTATTGTCTTCGCAGAAATCCACAAAATGGTTTAAATTTTCCTGTTAGTATCAAATTGCTCGAAATAATCTGCTACGCGTCTTACAAAACTTCCACCTAAGAAGCCATCTACTGCGCGATGGTCGAAAGACAGAGACAAGTACATCATGCTTCTTATAGCTATTTCATCTCCTTTTTCGGTTGTAATAACTTCTGGTCTTTTTTTAATAATCCCTAAAGCTATAATTGCAACTTCTGGTTGGTTAATTATTGGTATACCCATTACGCTACCAAAAGTTCCAACATTAGAAATTGTGAATGTACTGCCTTGAATATCGTCTGCTTTTAAATTATTCTTTCTTGCTTTATTTGCTAGTTCATTAACATTAGCTGCTATTGTTTTTAAATCTTTTGTGTCAGCATTTCTTACTACTGGCACAATTAAATTTCCACCAGGAAGTGCCGTTGCCATACCAATATTAATGTCTTCTTTTACAATAATATTTTTACCGTCTACAGATGCATTAATATTTGGAAAATCTTTTACCGCTTTTGCAACAGATTCTACAAACAAAGGTGTAAATGTTAAACGTTCGCCATATTTTTCTTGAAAAGCGACTTTATTCGCATTTCGCCAATTCACCATATTGGTTAGATCTGCTTCAACATAGGCTGTAACATGAGGAGAGGTGTGTTTTGAATACACCATATGATCTGCAATCATTTGTCGCATACGATCCATCTCAATTACCTTACCTTTTCCTTTATCAAATTTTAATTGTGGAATACGATAAGCTGTTGGGTCTTGTTTAGCAACTGGTTGTGCAAACTTATAAGGTCGTCCTTCGTCTATATATTGAAAAACATCACTTTTACGTAATCTACCTTCTTGACCTGTTGCTGGAATTCTTGCTAATTCTTCAAAACTAATATGATGTTGTTTTGCTATTTTTAGTATTAATGGTGAAAAGAAAGTGTTTGAATTTGAAACACTAAATTGATCTGAGGTTTCAACTGGACTAGATTTAGGTTTTTTTACTACTTTAGGTTTTTCTGCTGAAGTCTTTTCAACTTTTTTATTTGCATCTTTTTTAGAAACTTTTGATGTTCCATCTGTTTTAATGATAGCCAAAGTCTCACCTATTTTAATAACAGCATTAGCATCGTATAAAATTTCCTCTATAACTCCTGATACTGTTGAAGGCACTTCAGAATCTACTTTATCTGTTGCAACCTCTAAAAGCATTTCGTCTTCTTCTATAGTATCGCCTACATTTTTAAACCATGTAATAATGGCTGCTTCTGTAATACTCTCACCCAGTTTGGGCATTTTAAATTCGAATTTTGACATTGTATTAATTTAAGATTGTTGATTTACGGTTTTTGATTTTTGAAGTTTTTCACTTCTTAAATCTCCAATCATGATTCTCCAATCGTTAATCATTTCTTTTCATAAAATCACGAAGCGTTTTGTAAACGTCTTCTTGAATTTTCATATTTTCAGGAACCGCTCTTAGTGGTTCTACTTCTTTTAAACTCTCATGGCAATCTGCTGGCAACTGTTGGTATAATTGAGTACCTTTGGTTTTCCATGCTATCATATCATCGCTAACCTGTTTGATTACTTTTGCTGGGTTTCCAACAACTAAGCTTCGTTTTGGAATAATGGTTTCTGCTTTTACAAAAGCCATGGCTCCTACTATACTTTCATCTCCAATTTCTGCATCATCCATAATGACTGTATTCATACCGATTAGGCAATTTCTACCTAAATTCGCACCATGAATAATGGTTCCATGACCAACATGTGCACTTTCTTTTAGTATAATAGACTTTCCTGGAAATATATGCACTGTACAGTTCTCTTGGACATTAACACCATCTTCTAAAATAATTTGTCCCCAATCACCACGAATTGCAGCGCCTGGACCTATATAGCAGTTTTTGCCTATAATTACATTTCCGGTTACAGCAGCCAAAGGATGTACGAAACTAGATTCGTGAACAACTGGAGTAAAACCTTTGAATGAATAGATCATGTAAAATTATTATTATATTTCCGAATGAAGTGCAGGAATCTCATGAAGAGATTGCCACGGCCTTTGTCCTCGCAATGACGTTTCTATTTGTATGTTTTCAATTTTTCTTTTGTAAAATCTGAAAGCACCAATCTTCCACTTGTTTGAGCACGTTCAGCTAACAAATCATCCCAATGATCTGTTCCAGTCCAGAATACTTTTTTCATTTCTAGCATGGCTTCCGTGTTGTAAGTACATAAATGTTCTGCTGTAGTTTTTACAGCGTCGTCTAGTGCTTCTGTATTTTCGTAAACTTGAGTAAATAATCCTTTTTGTTTTGCCCATTCTGCTGGATAAAACGAATTGGCATCTATTGCAATTTGCGACATAGCGCTTAATCCTATTTTACGCTCAATTGCTGGTCCAACTACAAATGGTCCAATACCAATATTTAGTTCACTTAATTTAATTGCTGCAAATTTTGAAGCCATACAATAATCTGTAGAAGCGGCTAAACCAACGCCACCTCCTACTGTTTTTCCTTGAATACGTCCGATAATAAACTTTTTACATTTACGCATAGTATTTATTACATTTGCAAAACCTGAAAAGAACACTTTTCCAGTCGCTGCATCGTCTATATTAATTAATTCTTCGAAGCTTGCTCCTGCGCAAAAGGTTCTATCTCCTCCGCTTTTTAAAACAATAACTTTTATGGCATCATTCTCTCCTGCTTCTGAAATGGTGTTTGCTAATTTTGCTAAAACGCCTCCTGGTAAAGAGTTATGAGCAGGATGAAAAAATTCTATGTAGCCTACTTCGTTTTCTATTTCTATTGTTACGTATGGTGTTTTTTCTGACATAATTATATTAATCCAAATTGTTCAAAATGATGATTAAGGTGTTTCCTTTCTAACAGATATAATTCATACTTATTAAGCTCACCAAAAACTAAATTCTTCAATTTGGTATCTGGATTTTCTTTAAAAAACTCTAAATATTTTCCACGTTGTTCTTTAAATTTAACAACGGCTGTTGCTAAATCTTCATGTTTTAAATAATCTAGTTTATCTTTCTCCAATTGCGGAAACTGAGAGTTTTTTGGAAACTTATCGTAATTCCATAAACTGTTATGTACTTTATCTAAAATGGTCTCTGGTGTTGCAATTTCAAAATCTTGAATCTCACCTGAAGCAATTTTGTAAGTATATTCTAAATGTTCAATCATATGTTGTGGTGTCATGATTCCCCATTTAGGCTTCAATTCTGGTTTTAATTGTGATAATAATTGTCCAATCTTATCCTCTGTCATTTCAACAAATGTTTCTTGCTTCTTTTGAACCATTGTTAAAATGGTCGCAACAGCTACTAATGGACTGTCTTTTTCGTTTTTTTGACTTTCTGGTCGGTTTTCGAAATTAGCATCAAACACCTCAACATGCCATTTTACAATACCATTAGGATGCTCTGCTGAAGCGACATCACGATCGACCTTTTCTTTACACGTTAAACGGACGTAAATGGTATCGTTATGGTATAGTGGTCTTAAAAATCGAATACTATCTAGACCGTAGTTAGCTGCTACTGGTCCTTTATTTGGATAAACAAATAGTCCTGCTGCTGCTGATATAATGAAATAGCCATGGGCTGTTCTTTTCTCAAAAATACTTCCATCTAAAGAAGTAATATCTGTATGTGCATAAAAATGATCCCAAGTTAAATTAGCAAAATTCTGAATATCTGTATCCGTAAATGTACGCTTATGCGTTTTCATTGACAGACCAGCTTCAATATCTTCCCAATGGTATTTAAATGGATGCTCTTCTGTTTCTGTATATTTTGCGTTTTGCTGATAAATACCTGTAATCGCAGTAATAGTTGAAGGTGAACCTTGAATTGCTGTACGTTGCAAATAATGTTTAATACCACGCATTCCTCCCATTTCTTCTCCTCCACCTGCACGTCCTGGACCTCCATGAACTAAATATGGTAGTGGAGAACCATGACCTGTACTTTCTTTAGCCATATCACGATTAACAACCATAATACGTCCATGATGACTAGCTGTGTTTACTACATAATCTTTAGCAATCTTATCATCATTAGTAGCAATTGAAGATACCAATGAGCCTTTACCCATTTGCGCTAATAAAATAGCTTCGTCTAAGTTTTTATAAGGCATTATTGTGCTTACTGGACCAAATGCTTCGCGTTCGTGAATGACTGTATTTTGGAATGGGTTGTCTGCTCTTAATAAAATTGGGCTAATAAAAGCTCCTTTTTTTGAATCTGCTCCAATAGTATTAATGTTGTCTAAACTGCCGTAAACAATTTGTGCTTCTTTAGACAAATCATTTACTGAATCTCTAACTGCTTGTACTTGCTGATGACTTACTAGCGATCCCATTCTCACTTCTTTAAGTCTTGGATCTCCAATGGTAACTTTATCTAAAGCTTTTCCTAGAGCAACTTGAACATCATCAACTAAATTTTCTGGAACTATAATTCTTCTAATCGCTGTACATTTCTGTCCAGCTTTTACTGTCATTTCTTTTCTTACTTCTTTAACGAACAAGTCGAATTCTGGAGTTCCAGGAACGGCATCTTCTCCTAAAATAGAAGCGTTTAAAGAATCTGCTTCCATTGTAAATGGCACAGATTCTTCAATTAATCTTGGATGTGCTTTAAGTAAACGTCCAATTCTTGCTGAACCTGTAAAAGTCACTACATCTTGAGACTCTACAGTATCTAAAATAGTTTTAACTGTTCCATTTATAATTTGTAAAGAACCTTCTGGCAAAATGCCTGAAGCTATTATTTCTCTTGCTACGGATTCTGCTAAATAAGATGTTGATGGTGCTGGTAAAACAACAGCAGGCACTCCTGCCATCCAGTTTACTGCACACTTTTCTAACATTCCCCAAACTGGGAAATTAAATGCATTAATATGCACTGCAACACCTTTTTTAGGCACCATAATATGATGTGCCATAAAGCGCCCTCCACGAGATAAATCGATAGGATCGCCTTCTACGTGATAGGGTTGATTAGGGAATAGTTTTCTTAAAGACGCATTAGCGAATAAGTTTCCAAAACCACCTTCTATATCAATCCAACTGTCTACTTTAGTTGCTCCTGTTCTATAACTCAAATCATAGAAAGCATCCTTTCTTTTTGTAAGATATAGTGCTAGACTTTTAAGCATATTACCACGCTCTTGAAAGGTCATTTTTCGCAGTTGCTCTCCTCCTTTTGTTCTACCGTAGTTAAGAATTTCTGGAACATCTAAACCTTCAATTGCAACACTTGTGAATGCCTCACCAGTAACAGCATCTAATATTGGTGTTCCTTCTTCTTTTCCGTTTGTCCATTGCCCTTGGACGTAGTGTTGAATCTTGTTAATCATATCTTATTTAAGATTTTTGATTAACGATTTTTGATTTATGAATGGCTTACTCATACTTCTTAAATCGTTATTTGTTAATCGTTAATTTTTATAATCTTATATTTATTTTAATCCATTACGCACGCGTTAGCGATTGAACGGTTTGTTTGAGCTCCTTTTTGTTTTTCTCAAAAAGAGCGAGTAGTGAAAGCGCGACCCTTGTGGTAACGACTAAATTATTTTACATATTTACATTTTCAATTATCGCTGCATAACCTTGACCTACACCTATACACATAGTAATTAATGCATATTTTTTATTTTGCTCTTGCAATTCTAAAGCTGCAGAATATGCAACTCTTGCTCCTGTAACTCCTAATGGATGACCAATAGCTATTGAACCACCATTTGGATTCAGTCTTGTGTCATCATCTACTAATCCCCAAGCACGAGTACACGCTAAAGCTTGTGCTGCGAATGCTTCGTTGAGTTCAATTACATCTATATCATCCATAGTTAAACCGGCTTTTTCTAAAGCTTTGTTTGATGCTTGAACAGGACCAATTCCCATAATTCTTGGCTCGACACCAACAACTGCAGAACTTACTATTCTTGCCAATGGTTTTAGATTGTATTTTTTTACTGCTTCTTCTGATGCTATAATTGTTGCTGCAGCTCCATCGTTTAATCCAGATGAGTTACCAGCTGTCACGCTTCCACCTTCTTTTTTGAAGGCTGGATGTAATTTTCCTAATATTTCTAAAGATGTTGTTGGTTTTACAAACTCGTCTTTTGAAAAAAGTATTGGGTCTTTTTTACGTTGTGGAATTTCTACTGTAATAATTTCTTTTGCTAACCGACCATTTTCTTGAGCTCTGGTTGCCTTCATTTGACTCCAATGTGCAAACTTATCTTGATCTTCTCTAGAAATATTATATTTTTCAACTAGGTTTTCGGCTGTGTTTCCCATGCCATCAGTCCCATATAATTTTTGCATTTTAGGGTTGATAAAACGCCATCCGAATGTAGAATCGTACATTTTTGAATCACCTCCAAATGCTGAAGATGGTTTTGTCATAACGTATGGTCCGCGTGTCATATTCTCTACTCCTCCAGAAATAAACACATCACCATCTCCTGATTTTATTGCGCGATTGGCGTGAATAATTGCAGATAATCCTGAACTACACAAACGATTAATCGTTTCTCCAGGCACTGTAAATGGTAAACCTGCTAATAGAGACGACATTCTCGCAACATTACGATTGTCTTCTCCTGCTTGATTAGCACAACCCATTATAACATCGTCGTAAGCTTCTTTTGGGATGCTTGGATTTCGTTTTACTATCTCTGAAATGACTAGTGCACCTAAATCATCTGAACGAACAGCTGATAAGGTTCCTTTGTAGCTACCTATTGGCGTTCTTATGCCGTCTATTATATATGCTTCCATGTTTGAAATTGAAGTCAAAAATTGAGCCTCTTTTTTAAATTAGTATTTTATTTTTTTAGATTGTGGATTAACAATTTTTAATCGTCAATCCTTTTCTTCCCAATCTTTTTGAGTTATATAAACCACACCTTTAAAGAGTGCTACTAGTTCTTCTCCTCGTTTTACTTCTATAATATTGAAACCTAATTTTTTATTTACTTTTTCTATTACAGATTCTGCAATTAAATAATCGCCTTCGTTTAAAGCTTCAATGTGATTTATACTTGTTTCTATTGAAACCGCATATTTCCCACGTGTATTTGCAGCAAAACCGAAAGCAGTATCTGCTAACGAATAGCTAATTCCACCATGTGCTTTATTCATACTGTTTAGCATGTCTTTTCTAATAGTCATTGCTACTTTGCAACGTCCTATTTCACATTCTAGGATTTCTATGCCTAGCCAAGTGCTGTAAGCATCTTGGGATAACATTTTATATGGAATGGCTTCGCCTTTCATTTAAAAAAAGGTTTTGTTTTCCCTATTTAATTTACGTAATAATGGACTGCAACGGTATCTACCTTCATGATACTCGTTATACAATTCGTCTAATTTAGTAACACACCAACCGATGCCTTTCTCGTCTGCCCATGCCAATAATCCTTTTGGGTAATTTACGCCTTTTGTCATTGCATTATCTATGTCTTCTGCTGATGCTATATTTAAAAATAGTGCATCTGCTGCTTCGTTAATTAGCATGACTAGAACGCGATTGAAAATTTGTTCTTTAAGAGACGTTTCGACTGCGCTCAACAAGACATCGTTACTCTCGACTTTCTTTCCATTTTCATCGTACTCATAATAGCCTATTCCAGATTTACGTCCTAAATAGCCTGCTTCTGCAAAGCGTTTTTGGGTAAATGATGGTTTATATCTTGGGTCGAAATAGAAGGCTGTAAAAACAGTTTCGGTTACAGTGTAATTAACATCGTTTCCTATAAAATCCATTAATTCAAATGGTCCCATTCTAAAACCTCCTAAAGTTTTTAAACTATGATCTATTGTTGCGAAATCTGCTAATCCTTCTTCATAAATTCTAAGCGCTTCTCCATAAAATGGTCTCGCAACTCTATTGACTATAAATCCTGGTGTATCTTTAGCTACAGCAACTGTTTTTTTCCAACTTGTAATGGTATCTATTGATTTTTCTAATGTTTCGTATGATGTTTGAATGGCAGGAATAACCTCAACCAACTTCATTAAAGGTGCTGGATTGAAAAAATGAATTCCAACACAACGTTTAGGGTTTTTAAGCGATGCAGCAATTGATGCTATTGATAAACTCGACGTGTTTGATGCAATTATACAATCGTCTGCAACGTAGCTTTCTAATTCTTGAAATACTTTCTTCTTGATTTCAAGGTTTTCAATAATCGCTTCAATAGTCAAATTTGAATCTGCTAAATCCTTTAAATTATCAACATAGGAGATATTTGATTGAATTCTTAATTTTTCAGCGTTTTCAATATGTCCTTTTTCTATTAAACGCAATAATATTTTCTCTAAAGCTGCTTTAGCTTTCTCTAAAGCCGCTTGATTAGTATCGTATAATTTCACCTTACAACCAGAAGTTGCTGCAACTTGCACAATACCACTTCCCATAGTGCCTCCACCTATAATTCCTACGTTCATTTAGTTTCCTTTAAAATTTGGTTTACGTTTTTCAATAAATGCAGCTACGCCTTCTGCATAATCATTACTTTGTGCAGCTTCTATTTGTAATTTAGATTCTAAAGCTAATTGAGATTCTAAATCGTTTGTCATTGAATTATTAAATAGTTCTTTTATTAATCCTAATGCTTTAGTGGGCATATTTGCTAATTTAATAGCTAATCTATCGACATCACTTTCAAAGTTTTCTAGAGGTATCATTTTATAGATCATACCCATTTTTTCTGCTTCTTCTGCTGAAATTTTATCACCCAACATTACTAATGCTAAAGCTTTTTGAAATCCAATAAGTCTTGGTAAAAAAAATGTTCCTGCACTATCAGGAACCAAACCTATTAAACTAAACGCTTGAATAAAACTCACTTTTTCGTGAGCAACGACTATGTCACAAGCTAAAGCAATATTTGCGCCTGCTCCTGCTGATACACCATTAACAGCTGCAATGATTGGCTTTTTTATAGCTCTTAATCTTGTAATTATTGGATTGTAATGCTCTTCTAATATTTTTTTAAATCCTGGATTTAAATCTGGATCTGTTACTTCTTTAAGGTCTTGTCCTGCGCAAAATGCTTTTCCGTTACCTGTTAAAACAATTGCTCTAACAGCAGCATCTTTTTCGCATGCATCTAAAGTTTCGTGAAGACTAAATGCCATTTCACGATTGAAACTATTAAAGACTTCTGGTCTGTTTAGCGTTATGTACGCTACTTTGTTTTCAATTTTTAAAAGAATTGAAGTATTACTCATACCTATTTTGTTTCTTTATATATTCTTGATACGAAATTCTAAAAAAAAGAATTTCATTGTAACTAAGGTTACTTTATTTTAAGCATTTAAAATAATCAAAAGGCTCTTGACAATCATCACACTGAAATTGTGCTTTGCATGCTGTAGAACCAAACTGACTGACTAATCGTGTATTCTGAGAACTACAATTAGTACATTTTACTATTCGTTTTCCGTTTAGCAGTACCTCTTTATCTGCTTCAGCATCCAAAGGTGCTGCTATACCATAATCTTCTAATGCCTTTCTGCCTCTTGGTGTAATCCAATCTGTTGTCCATGCTGGATGTAAGATTAAATCGATTTCTGATGTGTATTCTGCTTCTTTTAGTGCTTTTTTAATATCGTCACCAATAACATCCATTGCTGGACAACCACTATAAGTTGGTGTAATTTCGACTTTAACTATATCATTAATAATTACAGCTGAACGTACAACTCCCATATCCATAATAGATAATACTGGAATTTCAGGATCTGAAACCGCTTCCAAAATTTCTATTAATTTATTGTCTATATTTTGTTCTGTTGTTGTCATAAAAAATTGGAAATTGTGGATTAACGATTTTTAAACTCTTACTCATTTACTCATACTTCTAAAACCTAAAATCGCTATTCTTCAATCGTTAATCTTTTTCTACCATTCCATATTTGGATAAGCGCGCTGCATATATTGCAAATCGCTTAATAAATATCCTAAATGTTCAGTATGAACACCTTCTTTACCTCCTTTTTGAAACCATTTAGACTCTGGAGTTTCTAAGGTTGATTCCTCTAATAGCTCACCCACGTTTTTATAATATGCATCTTTTAACTTGGTAACATCAACACCTTCTGCTACCATAGCTTTATCTGCTTCAGTTTGATGAAACAATTCATCTGTATACGTCCACAAACTATTAATAGCTTCTTGCATTTTAGCTTTGCTTTCTTCTGTACCATCTCCTAAACGCTTTACCCAATCTGAAGAGAAACGTTCGTGATAACTTACTTCTTTAATACATTTATTGGCTATTGCAGACAATGTTAAATCTGTACTTTTTTGTAATTGTTCTAAAAATGCTAAGTGATATACATCAAATAAAAATTGACGCCCTATTGAATATGCAAAATTTGTATTTGGTTGCTCAACTAATAGCACGTTTCTATACTCGCATTCTTTACGAAGCATTGCAATATCGTCTTCTGTTCTTCCATCTCCTGATATTTTTCCTGCGTACTGAAAATAACTACGTACTTGCCCAAATAAATCTAAAGAAATATTGGTGCAAGCGATATCTGTTTCTAGACTTGGTCCATGACCACAAAGCTCTCCCATACGTTGTCCAAGGATAAGACTGTTGTCTGCGATACCAAGTATATAATTATATAAATTTTCGTTTTTCATGTTTAATCTTTGAATGATATGATTCCTTTTTATGAAGGAGCTTTACATATGTTTTACTTCGTCTGGTAAATCGTAAAATGTTGGATGACGGTATACTTTATCATGAGCTGGTTCAAATAATTCACCATTATTTTCTGGATTTGATGCTGTAATATGCTTAGATTCTACAACCCAAATACTTACACCTTCACTTCTTCTTGTATACACATCGCGTGCATTTTCTAAAGCCATATCTTCATCTGCAGCGTGAAGACTCCCACAATGACGATGTTCTAATCCATTTTTACTTCTTACGAAGACCTCCCAAAGTGGCCAGTTTTTTTTATTAGACATAATATTTATTTATTTGTTCATCTTCTTTACGATCAGAAATTGCTAAAAACAATTTCATTAAAACTAATGACGAAGTTTAAACTGCTTGTTTACTTTTTCTTTGTTGTTTCTTTTCTGCGTGAGCCATTGCTGCATCTCTAACCCATGTTCCTTCTTCCCATGCTCCAACTCTAGCTTTCATTCGTTCTTTGTTCATTGGACCATGACCTTTTACGACTTGCCAGAACTCATCCCAATTAATTTCTCCAAAATCATAACTTTGGCGTTCTTCGTTCCATTTTAAGTCTGCATCTGGAATTGTCAATCCTATTAATTCTGCTTGAGGTACTGTTTGATCTATAAATTGTTGACGAAGGTCGTCGTTAGATTTACGTTTTAATTTCCACTTCATAGATTGTTCTGTATGCACAGAAACATCGTCTGTTGGGCCTAACATCATTAAACTTGGCCACCACCAACGGTTTAAAGCACCTTGAGCTAGTTCTTTTTGCTCAGGTGTTCCGTTTGCTAGTTTCATCATGATTTCAAATCCTTGACGTTGGTGGAAACTTTCTTCTTTACATACACGAATCATCGCTCTTGCATATGGTCCATAAGAAGTATTGCATAATGGTACCTGGTTAATGATAGCTGCACCATCTACTAACCAACCAATTGCTCCCATATCTGCCCAAGTAATTGTTGGGTAGTTAAATATTGATGAGTATTTTGCTTTACCTGTGTGCAATTGCTCGTACATTTCTTCTCTAGAGATTCCTAAAGTTTCGGTTGCAGAGTATAAGTATAAACCATGTCCTGCCTCGTCTTGAACCTTTGCCAATAAAGCAACCTTACGTCTTAAAGATGGCGCTCTAGTTATCCAGTTACCTTCTGGCAACATACCTACAATTTCAGAATGTGCATGTTGCGACATTTGACGAATATGCGTTTTACGATACTTTTCTGGCATCCAGTCTTTAGGTTCGATTTTTTCGTCTCTAGCGATACGTTCGTCGAATTGTTTTTCTAAACTTCTAATTTGTGCTTCACTCATTGTTTTAGCTTTTTTTAGCTGTTGGCTTTTGACCACAAGCGAGTTAATTTTTCTTATTCTTTATTTTTTTTATCTGATACTTAAAAAACATACTTTTTAAACATCGAAATCTACAACTACTTTATCTGCTGTTGGAACTGCTTGACAACTTAATACGAGTTGTTGTGAAACTTCTTTTTCATCTAAAGCATAATTAATTTTCATTTCTACAGAACCTTCTACAACTTTACATTTACAGGTACTACAAACGCCACCTTTACAAGCAAAAGGTAAATCGGCTCCTGCACCTAAAGCAGCATCTAAAATATTATCATATTCTTCTGTCATAGTAAAAGAGAACTCCTTACCACCATCTACAATTGTTATTTCTGTGCCTTCAACATTTTGTTTTGCTAGACGTTCTGCTCTTTTTATATCTTCTTCAGTTAGCCCAGTAACAAACAACTCGAAATGGACTAAATCTTTTGGCAGACCTGCGTTTATAAGATACTCACTAACATAATTCACCATTTTTTCTGGACCACATAAAAAGACTTCACTGGTATCTGGAATATCTATAAATGTATTTGTTAGTACTTTCATTTTATCATCGTCGAATCTACCATTAAAGAGTTCGATATCACGACGTTCTTTTGTTAGAAAATAATAAATCTCTAATCTTCCAAAATAAGTATTTCTTAATTGCTCTAATTCCTCCTTGAAAATTATAGATTTAGCTGTTTTATTTACATAAAACAACTTACAAGTTGCATTTGGTTCAGCTTTGAGATGTGTTTTTAACATTGACAAAACCGGTGTAATACCACTTCCTGCTGCAAAAAAAAGATAATTTTTAGCGCCTTCAGGTTTTACAGAAACACTAAAATTACCACTAGGCTCCATAACTTCCATTAGGTCTCCAGTTTTAACTTGGTTATTTATAAAAGTTGAAAATTTACCTCCGGGTATTTGCTTTACAGCTACTTTCCATTGGTTTTCTAATGGACTTGAACATAAAGAGTAAGAGCGTCTTACATCTTCTCCTGCAATATCTGCTTTTAAGGTTAAGTGTTGTCCTTGTGTATATTTAAAAATACTTTGAAGGTTTTCTGGGACTTCGAAGGACACAACAGACGTATCCTCTGTTTCCTTGTATATATCTTTAATATTAAGTTTATAAAATTGAGCCATATTTAGTACTTAAATAACAAACTAACATATGTTAGTTTGCTTTACAAAAATACAAAATAAAATGCTAACTATTTGTTAATTCCTTGAATTAGGATTGTACTTAATTGATTTGCTATATCGTTTTCGCTAGAATCTTCTTTATTTGGAATCCACAGATATAATGAACGTAAAGTAGAAAGCATAGAAAACATTATAATTTCTGGATTGACTTTCTTAATTTCTGAAGATTTTACACCTTGATTAATAATGTTTAAAAAAGTTTTTTCATAATTATTTCTTAATTCAAGATAATATTCCAACTGGTCTTCAAGATGCATCCAATCGTTATTTAAAGATGCCATTCCTGATGTATTATTTGTTGTAATTGTTACATGTAAAGTTATTATCTGACTCAATTTATCGAGGTTACTTTTATCAGAATTTACTATCAGTTCCAAACCTTTAGTAAATTCTTCTGCCAGAGATATAATAATTTCGTTTAAAATTTCTTGCTTTGAACTTATGTGATTATATAAACTCGCTGCTTTTATTCCCATTGCAGTAGCAATATCTCGCATAGTAACAGCGCTATATCCTTTTTCTTTAAAAAGTATTGCTGCGGTTTTAATTAATTCGTCTTTACGTGTTTCGAGCTTCATATATTTAATGAATATAAAAAAATAAGTTGTAACTATTGTTACTTATACTTTGAAAAGAAATTCTGTATTCTGTAAAAAAATCAAATTATGGACTTATTAGATATTTTATTTGGCAATAAAAATGATAAAATTAAAGATTTCTTAACTAGAGGTGCTATTATTATTGATGTTAGGACTAAAAATGAATATGAACAAGGTGCAATACCTGGTTCTAAAAATATTCCTTTACAAATAATAAATGGCAAAATAAATGAAATTAAAAAGTACAATAAACCTGTAATAACATGCTGTGCAAGTGGTATGCGTTCTGGAAGTGCTGCTTCTATTTTAAAAGCAAAAGGCATAGAAGCTATTAATGGTGGTGGGTGGACAAATTTGAGCAAAAAAATTAATTCTTGATTTAATACCATTTAGCATTTAAGACTAAATTTTTGTTATAATTTGAGTGCTTTGAGTTCTTCTAAAGTTACTAATGGATTACTTTTATATTCTAGAGTCCATTCTAAAGAATTTGTAAGTATGTAGAATTTTGACAACTCACTTATCAACCTATTTTTTTGCATTGGTTTTTAATTCTGAAGCTTCAATTTTATTTAGTAATTGTTTGTTTACAGTTTCTTTTATCGCATTATAATCTTTGGCTTCAAATGGATTTAAAAAATCAGCTTGAATATCGTAATACTTGAAATCTGGACTAATTTTTATTTCTTCTTTTGGGATACTTAGAATGGTAAGTGTTTTATTTTCTTTATCAATTTTATATTCAATTTTACTTAAATCGTAAGCAATAGTCAAATCTGCATTTACAACGACTAATGCTTTTTGTCTGCAGAAACTAGATTTGTAAATAGTGCTTTTGAATTGCTATAGTTAAACACTTGACTAAAATGACCCTCAGTTACAATAAGTTTACCTACATTTTTTAAAGACTCTTGAATTAAAGCTGAGTTTTCTTGAAGCACTTCTTTCTCGTTAGTTTGATCGCCACAATATTTAAATGTAAACAGAAAGACTAGAGTAATTAGTACGCCAAGTAGAGTGTTTTTCATTCTTTAAAATTAAAAAATAATATTAGGCTGTTTTTTTTGGAGTTTAAGCTTATTAATTTCTAAATTTTCTAAAAATTTTTGGTGTGCGTTAGATTCAAAGTTAAAAGGACGATGTTGCATTCCCATTTGAATAACCTCAACCTCTTTCATTATATTTTTAGTTTCTGAAGACATCCAAACGTCTATAAACTTCTCCCATATATATTCTATAGCTGTATTATTTGGATGTAACATATCGCTGTTATAAAAACGATAATCTCTAAGTTCATCGAGCATAATCTCAAAGGAAGGAAAATAAAACGTGTCTTTATTAGTTAACTGATGAATTGCTGAAATTAAATGAGCCTTGCTAAGTGTATTATCAACAAAACCGTCTTTAATATGCCGTACAGGAGAAACTGTAAATATTATTGAAGCATTACTATTAATGGTTTTTATACTGTTTAATGTTGCTTGTAAACCCTTCACAACATCTTTAGTAGATAACAATATCTTATTATATTCTTTTTGAGGTATTTTGTGACAATTTGCAACTGTATTACCTGTACTAATTAAATTATAAACCCAAGCAGTTCCTAATGTTATGACAACATGAGTGGCATTAGTTATTTGTTTATTTATTAACTCTAAATTTTTATTTAAATTTATTAATAATTGTTTTTTTGAAGGATTACTTAACTGTGAATGCACATCGAAACTATGCCATTGTTCGTTGTTAAAAAAAACATCACTTTCATCAAATTTTTTATTATGAATAGCTCTTTCTAAAATTCTTTCTATAGCTTTAGGGTGGAACAAAATACCAAACGGATTAGATATACTTTGAAATTTATAATACTGGAATTTACTACCAATGTTTTCTGAAAAACAAGACCCTAAAAGCAACAGTTTAGACTCATAATCTATTTGATTATTATCTTGGTTTTTGAGTTTTATTTGGGTTTGTAGTTTCATAAGTAGGTTTTACACTACACAAAATTAATAGTCTATACAATATATTTTTTAGATTGAGATAAAGCTTCTTCTATACCAGCTGGATTCTTTCCTCCTGCAGTTGCGAAAAATGGTTGACCACCTCCACCTCCTTGGATATACTTCCCTAGTTCTCTTACTATTTTTCCGGCATTCAAGTCTTTGTTTTTTACAAGGTTTTTAGAAATATAACATGATAAAATAGCTTTACCATCATTCTCTGCTCCAAATATTAAAAATAAATTATCAAATTGGCTTCCTAACTCAAAACATAAATCTTTTATTCCTGAAGCATCCAAATCTAATTGTTTTGCTAAAAAATTAATACCGTTTATTTCTATAATTTCATTTTTAAGTTCTCCTTTAATATTCTTTGCTTTGTCTTTTAAAAGCTGTTCTATTTGCTTCTTTAAACTAATGCTTTCATCTTGAAGGCTTTGGAGCGCTTTAACGGGTTCTTGTGCGTTATTAAGCAAATCTTTCATCTCAAAAAACGATCTATTATTGTCTCTATAATATGATTTTACAGCATCATTAGTAATCGCTTCTATACGTCGTATTCCTGATGCAACTGTACCTTCTGACACTATTTTAAAATACCAAATATCTCCTGTATTAGGAACATGTGTTCCTCCGCATAATTCTATTGATTGACCGAAACGCACAGTACGTACAGCATCTCCATATTTTTCTCCAAATAAAGCCATAGCACCTTCTTCTATTGCTTTTTCCATTGGCACATTACGAACTTCTTGTAATTGTAATTTACTTTCTATCCTTGCATTAACAAAGTTTTCAACATCACGTAATTCTTCTACTGTTAGTTTAGAAAAATGAGAAAAGTCAAAACGTAAATATTTAGAATGGACAGCGCTTCCTTTTTGCTCTACATGCTCTCCTAAAACCTCTCTTAATGCTTGATGCAATAAGTGTGTAGCTGTATGATTACATTCGGTTCTATGACGTTGTTTTTCGTCTACTTTCGCCTCAAAAGTTTGATTAACGTGACGAGGTAACTCTTTTGTTAAGTGAATAATAACATTATTCTCTTTTTTAGTATCTATTATATAAGTTACATCTCCATTACCGGATTGTATGTAACCCTTATCTCCTACTTGACCTCCTCCTTCTGCATAAAAAGGTGTTAAATTAAATACTAATTGAAATAATTCGCCATCCTTTTTGGATACAACTTTACGATATTGAGTAATTTTGACTTTAGCTTCTAATTGATCGTAACCTATAAATTCTTGTTCTTCATTATTTATTAAAACAGTCCAATCATCAAACTTAATTGCTCCTGCGCTTCGGCCATCTCCTCTTCTATCTTCTAGGCGTTTATTAAATTCTTCTTTATTAAAAGTAAAACCTTTTTCGCGTAAAATTAAATCTGTTAAATCTTCTGGAAAACCATAGGTGTCTTTTAGTTCAAAAACTTTTGACCCAGAAATTTCTTTGCTTTGTGAGTTATCAATTATACGATCTAAGATAGCCAAACCTTGATCTAATGTGCGTAAAAAAGAAGCCTCTTCTTCCTTAATTACATTTTCAATTAATTGTTTTTGCGCTTTTAATTCTGGGAAGGCTATTCCCATTTTTTCTGTTAAAACATTTACTAAACGGTAAATAAAAGGTTCTTTTTTATCTAAAAAAGTAAATCCGTAACGTACAGCTCGACGAAGTATTCTTCTTATAACATAGCCTGCTCCTGTATTACTTGGCAATTGCCCGTCTGCTATAGAAAATGCTACTGCACGAACATGATCACTAATTACACGAATAGCAATATCTGTTTTTTGATTTTTACCATAATCTTTATTAGTAATGGTCTCTATCTCACGAATAATAGGTGTAAAAACGTCTGTATCGTAATTAGATTTTACATCCTGAAGCACCATACAAAGGCGTTCGAAACCCATTCCTGTATCAATATGCTTGTTTGGCAAGCCTTCTAGAGTTCCATTAGCTTTACGGTTATATTGCATAAATACTAAATTCCATATTTCTACAACTTGAGGATGATCCATATTTACCAGATCTTTTCCATCTACTTTAGCTTTTTCTTCAGGTGAGCGAATATCTACATGAATTTCACTACAAGGTCCACAAGGTCCTTGATCTCCCATTTCCCAAAAATTATCTTTCTTATTTCCTTTTAAAATTCGGTCTTCAGAAATAAATTGTTTCCATATATCGTAAGCCTCAGTATCCATTTCAAGGTTGTCTTGATCATCACTACCCTCAAAAACAGTAACATATAAAATATCTTTATCAACTTTATAAACATCCACCAAAAGCTCCCAAGCCCAAGCAATGGTTTCTTTTTTAAAATAATCTCCAAAAGACCAATTACCTAACATCTCAAATAAAGTATGGTGGTAAGTATCGTAACCAACTTCTTCTAAATCGTTATGCTTTCCAGAAACACGCAAACACTTTTGAGTATCTGTTAGTCTTGTGTTTTTAGGTTCTGCATTCCCTAAAAAGTATTCTTTAAAAGGAGCCATTCCAGAATTTACAAACATTAACGTAGGATCATCCTTAGTAACCATTGGTGCAGATTGAACAATACTATGTTTCTTTTTTTTGAAAAAACTTAAAAATGTAGAGCGAATATCTTGAGACTTCATTTGTTGTTTATATTATTTTTCATCAATTAAACTACACTAAATTTGTTTTGCAAACTTATGTATTAGCTAATTTAAAATGTTATTGTTAATAATCTTGTTTTTACTAATCTATAAGGTTAGAAAACAATTTATATATTTGTTTAACGTTTTTAATTAATGCCGCTTTATAATAAGCAGTATTTTAATGCAAAAATAGTATAATTTACATAATGAGTAAGGTAAAATATTATTATGATTCTGATACTTTGTCGTATCGCAAAATAACACGTAAAAAACGTCGTACTTTCAAGTACCTCATTGCGTTTATTTTTTCGGCAGGTCTTTTAGGTCTGTTCTTTGTTTTTGTTGGAAGCCATTTTTTTGAATCGCCAAACGAAAAAGCATTAAAACGCGAGTTAAGCAACATGCAGTTACAATTTGATCTCTTAAATAAAAAAATGGACGAAGCAGAGGCTGTACTTGCTAATGTAGAAGAAAGAGACAATAATATATACCGTTTATATTTTGAATCTAATCCTATTCCTGAACAACAAAGAAAAGCTGGATTTGGTGGAATTAATAGGTACAAAACTTTTGAAGGTTTCGACAATTCGAGCCTTATTAAAGAAAGTAATAAACGAATAGACATACTTCAAAAACGTATAGTTGTACAGTCTAAATCTTTAGATGAAATTGTAGTTTTAGCGGAAGAAAAAGAAAACCTTCTGGCTTCAATTCCTGCAATACAACCAGTAAATAATGAAGATTTAACACGCATGGCTTCTGGTTATGGTATGCGCACAGATCCATTTAACAAAACAAGAAAAATGCATTTTGGTATGGATTTTACTGCACCAAGAGGCACACCTATTTATGCTGCTGGAGATGGTGTTGTTGAACGTACAGATAGTAATAGTTCTGGTTATGGAAAACACATAAGAATAGATCATGGTTATGGCTATGTTTCGCTTTATGCGCACTTATACAAATATAACGTAGGTAAAAACCAGAAAGTAAAACGAGGAGACTTAATAGGATTTGTAGGTAGCACTGGTCGTTCTGAAGCACCACATCTTCATTATGAAATTTTTAAAGATGGAGAACGTATAAACCCAATTAATTTCTACTATGGTAGTTTAACTGCCGAAGAATACAGTAAGCTACTAGATCGTTCTTCAATAGAAAATCAATCTTTAGACTGATGCATTTAGACCTACCAGAAAAACGCTACTATGCTATAGGAGAAGTTGCTAAAGCTTTTAATGTAAATACATCCTTAATTAGGTTCTGGGAAAAAGAGTTTGATGTTATTAAGCCTAAAAAAAATGCAAAAGGAAACCGTAAATTTACTCCAGAAGATGTAAAAAACTTACAGTTTATTTACCATTTGGTAAAAGAACGTGGTTTCACCTTAGAAGGCGCAAAAACACATATTAAAGAAGAAAAACAAAAAAGCTTAACAAATTTTGAAATTATTAGTAAATTAGAAAACGTTAAAGCACAACTTATTAAATTAAAAAATGAACTTTAAACAACTACCAGAAGACACAACTAAAAAATCTAACATTATGAAAAAAAGGAGTTATCGCAGGATTAGGCTTTAGCGGAAGCTCTGGTGGTAGTTTTGGAGCTGGTGATGCTTCTGGTGGATAGTAGAATTTATATTGCATTAGTTAATTATTTATACCTCTTCATAAATTTCAATTTTACTTCAATGAAAAAAATCACTTTTATTATTTGTTTATTGGTAGTCATTTCTTGCAAAAAAGAAGTTTCAGAAACAATTATTTTTAACACCGTTGTTCAAGACTATAGCGATGTTTTCTCTGAAGTAGAAGAGCAAAAACTTTCTAAAAAAATACTTAAATATGAAAAGTTAACCACAAATCAAATTTGCATTTACACCATAGACTCTATTCCAAATAATTTAGAGACACTTGAACATGCGGTAGCGCTGGCAAATAATCTTGGTGTTGGCACAAAAGAAAAAAATAATGGATTATTAATATTAATTTCTAAGGCAGATAGAGAACTGGCAATTACAACAGGCTATGAAACAGAGAAGTCTATTACAGATTCTTTAGCATTTTCTATTATAGAAAACACAATTATTCCTGAATTTAAAAATGGTGATTATTTTAAGGGTGTAAATACTGGTTTAGATTCTATTATAGCTAAATGGGATGAATTGAAATAATATATAATACGTTTCTAATCTCTTTTCATAGTGAAAGGTTATTTTTTCACCTTTTAAAAAGCTAAGTTCATTATTAATTCTACTCTTTAAGTAAAATTTTAAATGCTAAAAGCTGTGCTTTATTAATGTCATTCTGTATTGCCGTTAGCTTTGTATAGCTAGCAATTACTGGGAAATCGCTAAACTCGTAAGACAACCAATCTGTTGTATTAGTGTGATCTGTTTTAAATGATTCTTTAATAAAATTATTAAAATTTTCATTTAAAGAATTTTCACCAAACTTTACCATTTGAGTTCTGTACGTATTTAGACAAGATACAAATTCGTTACCAATTTTTCTATCATTGTTAAACAAAAGAAGACTTGATTTATCCATAACTGCAAAATCCATGTTATCCTTATCCATATTAACTTCGACCAACATTTGCTCTTTAATATTCTCTATGTAGTTGTATAGGTTAACTGAGGATTGCTCTACTGTTTTTGCTTGCTTTTGGATTTCTGGAGATTCCTTAAGTAAAACACGTTGTCTAACCAACGATAATTCATTGCTAGAATTAGTGTTTGCTGTTTCAAATTTAGTATTCATTATACCAAAAGAATCTAACACCTCATTACTTAAGTGTTTTGATACATTAATGAACAACATAGCTACAACTAGCCCTAAAGAAAGAATAATTAAAAGTAAAACAGGCTTCTTCAAACCTTATTTTTTACGCATGTATACACTAACTGGAACTCCGTTAAAATCAAATATATCACGTAGTTTATTCTCTAAAAAACGTTTGTATGGATCACGCACATATTGAGGCAAATTACAAAAGAATGCAAATTGTGGTTGTGCGGTTGGCAATTGCATTATGTATTTAATTTTTACAAACTTACCTTTATAAGCTGGTGGAGGATAGTTTTCTATAATAGGTAAGAACGTATCGTTTAAAACGCTTGTTTTAATTTTCTTTGTTCTGTTTTTATAAACCTCAACAGCTGTTTCAATAGCTTTATAAATACGTTGTTTAGTTAATGCTGAAATAAATACAATTGGAACATCTGTGAATGGTTCGCATTGTTGGCGAATATGTTTCTCGAAAGCAATTGTTGTTTTATGGTCTTTTTCTACCAAGTCCCATTTATTAACTAAAATCACAATTCCTTTTCTATTTCTTTGGGCTAACCAAAAAATGTTTTGCACTTGCCCATCAAAACCTCTATTAGCGTCTACTACTATTAAACATACATCTGCATGTTCTATAGCTCTTACACTTCTCATTACAGAATAGAACTCTAAATCTTCTTTTACTTTAGATTTTTTTCTAATTCCTGCAGTATCTACTAAATTAAAATCGAAACCAAAGCGATTGTATTTTGTGTCTATCGAGTCTCTTGTAGTTCCTGCTATATCTGTAACAATATACCTGTCTTGTCCTATTAATGCGTTTATAAAAGAGGATTTTCCAGCATTTGGTCTACCAACAACTGCAAATCTAGGCAACTCGTCTTGTTCTTCTTCTTGTTCTTTTTCCGGAAGTGCTTCAACTAAAGCATCTAATAAATCTCCTGTACCGCTTCCATTTATACTTGCAATCGTAAAATAGTTACCTAAACCTAAGCTGTAAAATTCTACGGCATCTTCTGCTCGTTTTCCATTATCAACTTTATTTACAACTAAAAAAACAGGTTTTGTAACTTTACGAAGTAATGTCGCAACATCCTCATCCATTCCAGTAATTCCATCTTCTACGTCTACCATAAAAATGATAGCATCTGCTTCATCTATTGCTAATTCTACTTGTTTATCAATCTCAGCCTCAAAAACATCATCACTTCCTTTTACATAACCTCCTGTATCTATTAAAGAAAATTCTTTTCCGTTCCAGTCACTTTTCCCGTAATGACGATCTCTTGTAACACCACTAACGGCATCTACAATCGCTTCACGACGTTGAATTAAACGATTAAAAAAAGTTGATTTCCCTACATTTGGTCTTCCTACAATTGCTACTATATTACTCATAATTTTATATTTTATCTGCATTACATATCCTGTAAGCGCTTGCGAAGGTAGTGTTTAGTTTAAGAAAAAAATGTAAATCGAATTTTTAAACATTAATTATGTCATTAGAAAACGAAATAATATTAAGACCACGTTTTAAATTCGAGATTGAAGAAGGTAATCAAATTCTTTTAGAGCTATTTGAAGCAACTAAAACAACACAAACCAATTTTGTTGTATCTAGAGTTGATGTTCATGTTTTTATTAAAATACCAAAGGCTAAACAACACTTTTGGTCTCCATAGTTACATTTAGATATAAACACTTATGATGACAAAAATAGTAGTACTCTTCATGGTCTTTTTGGGCCAAACCCTACAGTTTGGACTATGTTTATGTTTTTACACTTTGTGGTAATAAGCCTGTTTTTAGGTTTTGGTATTTTGGGCTTATACTAATTGGTCATTAGACACTAGCTATTCTATTCAATTAACTATTACCTTTTTAATGATTATTATATGGTTTGCTCTTTATTTTGGTGGTAGAATTGGTAAAAAAACTGGTACAGACCAAATGTATGAATTACATGGCTTTATGCGAGATACACTTAGAAGTAAAGACATTCACGCTGCAAACAATTAATTATTGGTTGTAACCAAAACGCTTTAACTGACGTTGATTACTTCTCCAGTTCTTATTTACTTTTACATAAAGCTCTAAATGAATTTGCTTGCCAAAGAATTTTTCTAAATCTTTTCTAGCTTCAACACCAACACGTTTTAATGCACTTCCTTTGTGCCCAATAATAATTCCTTTTTGTGTTTCGCGTTCTACCATTATTACAGAACGAATTCTAATAATTTTTTCTTCTTCAAAAAACTCTTCTGTATCTATCTCTACTGCATAAGGTATTTCTTTTTTGTAATGTATTAATATTTTCTCACGAATAGTTTCATTTATAAAAAAGCGTTCAGGTTTATCTGTTAACTGGTCTTTTGGATAATACGGTGGAGATTCTGGAAGCAACTCGATTATTCTATCGAATACTTCTTTTACATTAAATCCTTCTAAAGCAGAAATAGCAATAATCTCTGCATTTAGTACTTTTTCTGCCCACAACTGTACTTGTTCTTCTAGTTGTGTTTGATCAGACTTATCTATTTTATTTAATAATAGTAAAACCGGAATTTTCGCATTAGTAATTTTACTAAAAAACGCTTCGTCTTTTAACTCTCTTTCTCCTATTTCAACCATATAAATAAGCAAATCTGCATCATCGAATGCCGATTTTACAAAATCCATCATGGAGGCCTGTAACTCGTAAGCTGGCTTTATAATTCCAGGTGTGTCACTTAAAACAACTTGAAAATCTTCACCATTTACTATACCCAAAATACGGTGTCTTGTTGTTTGTGCTTTGGATGTAATTATTGATAATTTTTCACCTACAAAGGCATTCATTAAAGTAGATTTACCAACATTAGGATTACCAATAATATTTACAAAACCTGCTTTATGACTCATTTTATTCTGTTTTATTGACTACAAAGTTACGACCTTGGTTTATTTATTCCTCTATCGTAAAGCACAATACTTCCTGCGACAGATACATTTACACTTAAATCACTTTTAAATTTAATTAAAAAATGACTTTTTTCTATTGCTTGTTTTAATAACCCATGATCTTCTGCTCCCAATAGATAAACACAACGCCTTGGGTGATTAAACGTTTCAAATCTACTGCCTCATCTGTTAACTCTACACCAACTAACCTTGCACCTTTAAGCAAATGCTTATAAAACTCGTTAAAAGTATCGTAATGAAAATATGGCATTGCTTTAACCGCTTGTAATATAACTACTCTTGGGTAACGATGACGATCAAACATGATTTCAGTATTAAATGAGGTCAAATCTAAACATTTATTAAGTACCCCAAGTTAATGCGACAGAACCGTTTTTTAATATTTCCAAACACTTCAATACTAGTGTAAACTTCCTCTAATTATGAAGGGAGTAGCTCGATGATCCCTTGGTTGCAAAAATTTGGATAACGGAATTGTGTATGGTTAGTTGCGTGGTTAAGCAACTAATTTAGCAAATAAATCACAGATAGAATATTCCGCAGGAATGTTCGTAAGTAGACAATTGCCCAAGTAATTAATTATACACGGTGTTATATGCAGGCTTTTTATTCTGTATTAAATCAGATATAGCATTCCAAAGTTCAATTCGTTTTTCTAATGATTGCTTTGCTACAGTTAGTGTTTCATTCCATTTTTGCTCATCATCTTTACATAATTCAGAAATCATCTCAAGAGATAGAGGACCGTGTTCATCTCCGTCAAGTTCAATATGTCGTTCGAGATAGTAATTTATTTTGCTGTATAATTTGTTTTCAGAATCTGAATTTTTAAGAATTTCTATAAACATATCTGGAATAACATCTTCTCTTCCAAAGGTAAATGCCGAAGCTACAAGATGTGACTTATTTGTTTCAATAATCGAAAATGTGAATTTAACAAAATCAGCTACTCTATTATCGATATTAACTTGACTAAAACAATAGTCAACGGAATTCCCTAATTCAATAAGCTTAATAAAATCATTGATTTCATTCGTATTTCCATTTACTTGGAACATTGCATCTAAATACATCTCAAAATGACTCTTTGGTTCTCCCAATTCATTAATGTCACTTTCCTCTCCGTGAACAATTTCATTTATAAATCTTGATAGTTTTGGGTTTTTTGGTGGTGTCCAGGGTGTTTGAACTTTAGTTAGGTTTATTTGAAGATTCTTTAAAAGAGACATAAAATCCCATACTGCAAATACGTGATTTTCCATAAAAATTTTTATGTCATTAATGTCACGTAAATTTTCATAAAGTTTATGATTTTTCAATTCATTTCTTAATTCAGAAACCTCATTTTCTATATACTCTATTTTATTCATATTTTAATTTATCTATTAGATATAAATGATTTAAGTCTCAAATTTAAAGCTAAAAATTGAAAATTTTTAAAATAAAAATTTTAATTTAAAAAACATAAAGTTTTATAATGGGTATACTTATGTTTTAAGTAGTGTTGGGGTCTTTAAGATTAATATTAACAGTATAATTAAGATTGTGGACTATTACCCTGTAGGAGCACTTAGTTTTTTTGTTAATTCTGAAAACGAAATGTATGTACAAATACCGTATAGTTCTGCTTACAAATTAGATACTACAAGTAATTTTAATACTATAACACATTACCCTCTTGATAATAAAAATAACCCAAGAGATGTTTTTGATTTTTTTCAACTCGATAATAAACTTTATGGTATTAGTCGTTTTGCTGGCATTTATACTTTCGATAAAAATCAATTTAAATCTTTTTACAAAAACAAACTTATTTTAGAAAAGGAATTTACAGTTGCTTCTCAAATTTCTGATAACGAATTGTTACTATCTAACTATAGTGGTGATATTTTTTCGTTAAAACCAAATAAAGGCAGTTTTTCTTTTACTAAAATAGTATCGGCAGAAGAATTAATAGGTACCACTATAAAAAGTCTTGAAATGTATGGAGACCATGTAATTATAGGAACCAACTTAGGGCTAAATATTATTAACATAAAAACGAAGTCTAAACGTTTTTACGATGAAAAGCAAGGATTAAATGCCAAAAGTATTTCAAATACTTTCATTGATAAAGATACACTTTTAATAACATCAAAAACTAGTTTAGATAACGCAGATTTACATAAAATAATATATGAAAACCATAATAAAATACAGTTTTTATTAGATAAACTTGAGATAAACGACTCTCTCTTCAACACAAAAAATAAAACAAATATTAAGTTAAACTCTAAACAAAATGACATAGTATTTACATTAGGTATTTCGGGGCTTAAATACCCTGAAAAGTTATCCTATCGCTATGTAATAGAAGGATTGAAGGGTGCCAAATGGTCCGATTAGGTGCAGTGGGAAGACCAAAGGTTAATTAAAATACCTTACCTACCTTCAGGTACTTACAGTTTAGACAGAGTATAAAGATTTATATTCTGGTACAAGAGCAACGTCCTCGTTAATAAGCTTTACTATTAGTCAATCGTTTTGGAGGAGTATTTGGTTTTACATACTAGGAAGTATTTTAATCATCTTTTTAATTTATAAAGTATTAAAATACAATTTTAAAAAGGCGTACACGCTACAAAGGAAAAAATATGACTTAGAGAAAAGAGTGCGCGATGCTAAAGTGGAAGCATTATCTAGCCAAATGAATCCTCACTTTATTTTTAATGCTTTAAGTGCCATTCAAAACTACATCATTATTGCAGTCCATCAGAGTTAGAAAATGCAATAAAAGACTGGGTAGTGTATTACAATAATCTAACTATTCCAAAAATTAGCCCGCCAATCATTACAATTAGTGTAATACTGCCTATTGGTTTTGAAAGTTTTTTATAATTCATAAACTCAAATATAATAAATATAAGTAACCTATTTAAGAGGTTTAGAACTCCCTGAACTGAAAGAAGAGGATATGCCTGTGGTTTAGTTATTCTTTTACCAGCCAATCGAAAAGCTCTTAAATAAATATAAAAATATTTTCTTTCTTTAATACAAAAGATGTTTTTTTGCCTTATTTCTCCAACCAGCTTGGTTAGCGTAATCAACAAAAAATATTTTTAAATCACTTTGATTTGGATAGTCAACAAAATAGATCTTTTTATCTGCTTGATTAGCATAGTTTACAAAATACCATAATCCTTTATTTTCATATGCCTGGTTAGCATAGTTAACTTTGTATACATTTAAATCTGCTTGATTAGAATAGTTTACTACAAAAACCTTAACATCTGCCTGATTAGAATAATCAACGGAAAATATTTTTTGGGAATAACAAAAAAATGAGCTCATTAAGAGAACGATAAAGACAAATGATTTCATAAGCTAAATTTAATGATTTATAAGCTGATTGATAACAATAAACTTTATTAATTTAGTTTGAAGCCACAAAAAGTCTTTCACACAAAAACTCTCAAGGGTATGAATACAAAAAAAACCCTCCAAATGGAGGGTTATAAACTTTATACTAAAGGTTAATTACTTTAAAGGGGAAACTTCAAATTTCATTGTTTGCGCAACAAAATCTACAACTCCACTCACTATCATAATATTACCATCGGTAACGTTGTCATAAGAATACATTTTAAAAACTTTACCTTCTTTTTTATAAACACCTTGTAAAGTAGCTTTCACTATATCTTCACCCATCTGTGTCCATGCAAAACCAGTAAATTCTCCACTAGTAGTACTGTTATTGTGATTTGTAAACACATAAGATAAATAGGCTTTACCATAAGGACCTGCATCACCTGAAGCAGAAAGTTCGTAATTAACTCCATCTTTTGTATGAACTGCATCTATATCAAAGACTGCGTCAAATGTTGTTGCTGGATCCCACTTAATATCTTGAGAATACGCTAAAGAAGTAATTAAAAATAATAAATAAACTATTTTTTTCATTTGGTTAAAATTTAAATTAATAAAAAACAAATATAATTTCTTTTAAAAAATTTCAAATAACAACTAATTTTGAAATGTTAAACTAATATGATTTTGATTTTTTTTCAACTATTACTAAATGTTGTAACATTAGTTTAATGGTTAATTTCCTGGTTTAAAATTTCAATTAACTGATTTCCAGTTTTCATGTGGTTTTCGTAAAATCCAGTTAAAAATGAATTATTAGTTCCACCTCGAAAAAGAAGTCTCATTATGATTTTGTGACCAGGGTGGTTTTTTAATTCTGAGCTATAATTTCCAATTAAAGTAAATAAATCTGTATGTACTTTTTGATCTAGCTGTGTATAACTATAGAAGAAACCAGTCCTATCCAATTCTAATTCAAGTGCATTAGCCCAATCTCTTTGATCAATTTCAAACATTTCTATTTGATTAATTTGATTGTAATAGTCATTGAGTAATTCTTCAAGCTCTTTGTTTTTCAGATACCTTAAATACCCCGAACTTTTTAAAGATTCGAATGCGTCTTTGTTGAAATTTAATTGGACTTCAATAATCATATCAAATATTGCTTTTTGAATCAACAACTGATCTGAAAAATTATTTTCAATCAAGACCTTAGACACTTTATTACAACTAACAATATGATCTTGTCTAAATTTTAATAATCTTTCTGATTCTTTTATATCTGCATTGATATTGAAGCTAATTTTTTGAAAATAATCCTTCATCGCCCTCTTTTCTGTTCTTGTTTCATTAAAATTATTTACTTGTAAAGCAATTAAAATACCTACAACAACAAGAATAACTTCACCTAATGCATATTTTATATAATCAAAATTTTCCTTGGAATTTTGACGAAATGGTCTAAAAATTTTCATCTATTTTATTTTATCAAATATAATTAAAAATAATATATAGCTTATTAAATAGAAAAACGGCTACACTATAAATAGTATAACCGTTTTATTGTTATAGTAGATAACTCATTCGAAATATCGAACATCAGTTTTACTCCAAGAGACTTTTTAATTACATTAAAATTGATTAATCTTATTTTGGAAAATAATTATTAAGTATGGTTTAAACGGTTCTGTCGCATTAATTATTTTTCAAACATTTTTCAATAGAATTGGACTTCCTTCAAAAAGTTAAATCACTAATAAACATAACTTTGGAGTTTTCAATTTTTATCAAAAACGACAAAAATTATTAGTTTTTAGTTTAATGCGACAGAACCAATTCTTTTTCGTTAGTTGAAATTGCAAAGCGTTTAAAATCACATTGAATTAATTTTTCAATTTTTTCTTGGCGTTTTTTATCTTCGTCAATATTATCTAGATGATGCGATTCATCGACTTCTAAAGCAAATTCTATTTGCGGATAATATAAATCGATAAGTGCATAATTGTTGTCAGACAACGGCACGTAATGTTGGGTGAGTGGCTTTAGTTCTGTTAACCTTTGATCGTGTATAAGCGAGGTAATTATAAAGTTTTCATGCTTTTTTACTCTAAAGTCTTTCTTGTTGTTTTTTAACATGAAAAGTTCTTCTTATTTGTTCTACATAATACAGATATTTCCAAGAACTTAACTGTTCTTTTTTGTTGTTTTTGTTAGTCATTAACTGTTGCGTTTTTTAAAAAATTTGAATCAATGTAAAATCTATTAAATAACATTTGTATTTTTGATACATAAATGATACATATACTAAAAATTAAAGTAGAAGAAAAAATAGGAACTAAGATAGAAAGTCGAGGTGATTGTGAACTGCTATCTAATGCTATTTTAGATGTTCTAGAAATAGATTTAAGTTACAATACCATTAGGCGTTTGTATGGTTTATTACCAAGTACTAAACCAAATTCTAAAACCTTAAACACCTTAGCGCTTTTTATTGGGTATAAAAGTTATGTGCATTTTGTACAAAATTATAAAACAGAAGATAGAAAGACTTTGTCTCAAAGCGTATTTAAAGCCGTAAATAATTTTAACGATGTGGAAATGATTTCCTTTATTAAAACGCTAAAACGTAGCAACGATGATTTTCCTTCCTTTATTGTAATACTTATAAGAGAATTGTTTCACGATAGAAATTTTAAACTTATAAATAAAATTTTTAATTTAAAAGAATTGGCCTTTTCTAGTTTTTCGTATTCGGAGGTTTTATTTATTGGAAACTCTATTGGATTACTCTTTAGAAAAAACTATTTTTTAGATACTGATTTGTTAAAAAGCATTAATTTTTTACAATGTATATTTTTAACTTTTGTAGACTATTCTAGTCTTAATAATTATTATGGCGATTGGGCTAAATACATTAAACAACATGTTGAAGTTGAGGAAACACAATTATTTACTACAGCCTTAATGGAATTTAAAAAACTATTAAATAACGAAAAAGTAAAAGATCCTTTTAAGAATGCGGCTTTCGATACTTCTTTAAACCCTATTTTATGCAGTCGTTTATTATCTGTTAAAATATTAGTTACTAAAGAACATAAGATTTTGGAAGTTCTTAATCGTTATGCTGAAACCCATAAAAAAAAGGCAGGCTTAACGGATTATTATTTTGAATTGGTAAGTATAGCAATATTGACCAAGAATATTGTAGTCATGAAATTTATTATTGAAACCGTAAAAATGGATAAACGGTTTGAGTTATATTATCAGAAAAAACATTTAAATATGTTTTATTTAATGTGTGCGTTTTACTACAAATTAGTACCTAATAAAATAGAACAAAAAAAATATGCTAAACTTTTTAATATAGATGATACATGGTTTAGTTATGGAGATTATTTAAAACTATTACACTTAGTTTATTTGTATGCAGATGCCAAAAAAACAGAAGTTAAAAATAAAATATTGAGCGAATATTTAGTTTTAAGTAAGAAATTAAATTACCCTTATTTTTCTAAAAACTATATGCTTAATTATTTTAAGGTTTGATAACTCTAATTTCTGAGTTTGCTTTTTAAAACCTGTTTTCTAAGTGTTTTTTAATAACCAGTTGTGAAATTTATATTGATATTTGGTATGAAGACGTACAAACATATGCTCAGTTTTAAGCCCTTTTTAGGGCTTTTTTAATTTTTTATATCTGCCATTTAGTTAAATTTTGGCTGGCGCAAATTGAAGATTATTAGCTTTTGGTGTGTAAAAAAGTAAATTAAAGCAAATACTCTGTGCTAATAAAGTTTGATTTTTTAGATTCTAAAAGATCTTTTAGTATAGAATTATTTACACTATTCTCTTTAGTAGCCACAAAAGTTCTTATGGAAAACGAACGCAATGCATCCCGAACACTTAGGGTACTGAAAGCTGAATCTTTTCTTCCCGTAAAAGGAAACACATCTGGCCCTCGCTGGCAAGAACTATTTAAATTGACTCGACATACTAGGTTAACTAATACATCAATTAAAGGTGCTAATGTTTTTAAGTTTTCTCCAAACACACTCACTTGTTGTCCGTAATTTGATTCTGCCATGTCATCCAAGACTTGCTGAACATCCGTAAACTTAATTATTGGAATAACGGGGCCAAATTGTTCTTCAATATAGAGGTCCATTGTTTTATTTATATTTGACATCACAGCTGG
>NZ_JASJHV010000064.1:0-5037 GCF_037625555.1 Lacinutrix sp. | reverse complement strand
AAAAAATACTTTTCTAAAACCCAAATATTGATAGCAATTATAGTTCTTCTAATAATTAACTTATTTATTATATTTTAATTCATTAAAAACTATTCTGACTTTATAAAAGAAACACTAATTAAATTCTACAAGTGTGAACTTAAAACTTGTTAAATTTGTCAGTCTTTATTGTGATTTTTCTAAATTAATAATGTAGGCTAAATTTTGAACAATTTTGTTGTGTTTTTTTACAAATGGATTGGATTCATCCCAAACATATCCAGCGAGTACAGCACATATTTGCTTTTTAATTTCCATGTTCTGTGGTCTGTGAAAAAATAAGGTTTGTAAATTCCCTGTATACCATTCTTTAACGTAAGTAGAAAAAACATTAACCCCTTTTTTGATATAATTAGAGTAGTCTTCTTCCCAGTTTACAGTTTCATTATTTAGTTCTTTGGTTATTAGTTTTGCTGCTAATATTCCTGATTCTGTGGCAAAAGTTACACCAGAAGAAAAGACTGGATCCAAAAACTCTGCACTATTTCCTGTTAAAGCAAAGCCTTTGCCATAAAGCTGTTTTACCGACTTTGAGAAATTTTTTACACTTACTGGTTCAAATGTATAATCTAAGTCTTTAAAACGTTCATAATAATAAGTTGAAAGCTTCATCATCTCAGTTAATCTTTTTGTGGAATTTCCTTTAAAAGATTCCATATACTCTGTCGCGCCAACATAACCAATACTTGTTATTCCATTAGAGAAAGGAATTACCCATAACCAAGTATCTTTATTTATCACATCAAAAGTAATAATTGTGCCTTCTTTTCCTTTCGGTCGTTTAATGTCTTTTACATGGGTAAAAATTGAAGAATGCTCAGGTATAGCTGATGGAGCATCCAGATCTAATAATCTTGGTAAAACACGACCAAAACCACTAGAATCAATAATGAATTTAGCTTCAATAGTCTTGGTTTTTTGTTCTTTATTCTTTATTGTTGTTAATGAAGTTCCATCTTCACTAAAAACCACATCAACTACTTCTTCTTCAAAAGCTATATCTACACCGTTTTTTATGAGTTCATCGGTAAGTGTTTTGTCAAAATCGGCCCTAGGAACTTGCCAAGTCCAATCCCATCCTTTCGTGTGTTTTTCACTGAAATCGAAATTACAAACTACATCTTCTTTTAAAAAACGAGCTCCATTTTTAATTTCAAATTTTTGTTTTTTTAAACACTCTAAAAGACCTACTTCATCAAAATGATCCATGCACCTTGGAAGTAAGCTTTCTCCTATAGCAAATCGCGGGAATTTGTTTTTTTCTACAACCTTAATTTTTAATCCATTCTTATGTAAATAAGAAGCAGCAACACAACCTGATGGTCCTGCACCAATAATTAAAACATCAATATTTGTATTACTCATTATTTTAATAGTAAAGTTTAATTTATTATTTTAAATTCGTAAACGATAACAGCAAAAATGCTTTGAAAAAAAAAACAATTCAATAAAGATATTGAAAAAATATAGATGGTAAAACTTTTAGGTGAATTAAGGATCGAAGAATTTTATAAAATAATATTCGAATCTCATTCTATTGAAATGGATAGCGCTGTTTTAGAGATAGTTGAGAGGAGTTTTGTTTTTTTAAAAGAATTTTCGAAAAATAAAGTTATTTATGGTGTCAATACCGGTTTTGGTCCGATGGCTCAGTATAAAATTAAAAACTCCGAAAGAATACAATTACAATATAATTTAATAAGAAGCCATGCTTCAGGTACAGGGAATATAATTCCTGATATGTATGTTAAAGCAGCTATGTTAGCTAGACTTAATACATTGTCTTTAGGAAATTCTGGTGTTCACAAATATGTCATCGAACTAATGACAATGCTAATTAATAAAAATATAATTCCTTTAATTCACGAACATGGAGGTGTTGGTGCTAGTGGAGATTTAGTTCAATTGGCACATTTAGCTTTGGTGTTAATTGGTGAAGGTGAAGTGTTTTACAAAGGAGAGCGTAAAGCCACAAAGGATGTTTTTAAAGATGAAGGTTTAGAGCCAATTCCTATTGAATTACGAGAAGGTCTAGCTTTATTAAATGGTACTTCAGTAATGACAGGTATAGGCATCGTAAACACAATCTATACAAGAAGATTATTAGATTGGGTGATTTCTTGTTCTGCCGCAATTAACGAAATTGTAAAAGCTTATGACGATCATTTATCTTATGAGTTAAATCAGTCCAAAAAGCATAAAGGACAACGCAAAATTGCAGAAGCGATGCGTGAGCATTTAAAAGATAGTTCTTTAACAAGAAAAAGAGAGCATCATTTGTACGAGAATAATGATGATAGCGATAATGTTTTGGTATTCGAAGATAAAGTACAAGAGTACTATTCATTGCGTTGTGTGCCACAGATTTTAGGACCTGTTTTAGATACATTAAATGGTGTTGAAAGTATTTTAATTGAAGAAGTAAATTCTGCAAATGACAACCCAATTGTAAATATAGAGAAGCAGCACGTATACCATGGTGGTAATTTCCATGGAGATTATGTTTCATTGGAAATGGATAAACTAAAGATCGTAGTCACAAAAATGAGTATGTTAGCTGAAAGACAATTAAATTATCTTCTAAACCCAAGTCTTAATAATATATTACCTGCCTTTGTTAACCTTGGCAAGATAGGATTAAATTTTGGTATGCAAGGTGTGCAATTTACTGCAACGTCTACAACAGCTGAAAATCAAATGCTTTCAAACCCAATGTATGTTCATAGCATCCCTAATAATAATGACAATCAGGATGTAGTAAGTATGGGTACTAATGCTGCTTTGATTACCAAAAGGGTAATTGAAAATGCATTTGAAGTTGTAGCGATAGAAATGATAACGATTATTCAAGCAATCGAATATCTTAAAGTTCAAAATAAAGTGTCTTCTAAAACAAAAAAGATGTACAATGAAATAAGGCAAATAATTCCTATATTTACAGAAGACGTTGTTATGTATCCATATGTAAACAAGGTAAAAGATTTTATCATAAACAATAAAAACTAGTAATATAATGTTCACTAAATATTTTTTAATTCTCGCTTTGTTTTTAAATATTTTTTCAACTCTAGCCCAAGAACTGGCTTTAGTGAGGGAAAACAACATGTTTGGTTATATAAATACTGTTGGTGAATATGTTATCGAACCACAATTTAAATTAGCAAAGAATTTTTCTGGAAGTTTCGCAGCAGTCCTTCAAGGAGAGAAATGGGGATTTATAAACACTTCTGGAGAATGGGCAATTGAGTCACAATATGATAAAGTTAAAGAATTTAATTCGGGATATGCTCTAGTTTTAAAAGAAGATAAATGGAATTATATAGATGGTTCTAATACCATTTTAAGTACACCAGTTCAAGAAAAATATTACGATTTTAACGCTGATGGTGTTGCATTTTTTAGATTAGAAAAAAAAGTAGGCCTTTTAGGAACAGATGGAAAGTTAATTATTGAACCAACTTATGATGTTATTAAACCTTTTGTGGATGGTTATGCTAGAGTAAGAAATGGTAAAAATTGGGGAATGATTGACAAAAAAGGAAGCGTATTTATCCCAATCGAATACTTAGAAATTGGTGATTATAATAGTGCAGGGGTTTGGGCGAGAAAAGGAGAAACTTTTGGTGTGATTTCAGATGGTGAATTTAATACTATTTTAGGTGCTGATAAGATTTGGGATTTTAATAATACATCTAGCTTGACTTATGCTCGCAGAATTAAAAAAGTTGGGTTTGTTAATAATAAGGGAGAATGGGTTATAGAACCAATTTATAAAAAAGTAAGAGCATTTAGTAATGAGTTAGCTCCAGTTTTTAAAGATAATTTTTGGGGTTATATTAATGAAAAAGGAGAAGAGGTTACTCCTTTTGTTTTTAGGGATGCTGAAATGTTTTCAAAAGACGGACTAGCTCCTGTAAAAGAAATAAAATTATGGGGATTTATTGATGAAACTGGAAAGATTGTTATTCCTGCAGAATATGTAATTACAGCAGGAGGATCGTCAATATTTAGTAAAGATAATTTAAAAGGATTCTATAATGGATTAGCTCGTGTAAAGCTTGGTAAATCATGGGGGTTTATAAATACCAAAGGAGAAGTGTTAGGCGGTAAATGGTTTCAAAATGCAGAACTATTTGTTAACACAAAACTGTAGAATTTGTAAAAAAAATAGATGAAGGAAAGTATAGAAAATAAACCCAAACATGCTTTAGTTACAGGTGGTTCAAGAGGAATAGGTAAAGCCGTCTGTATTCAATTAGCCAAAGATACAGATTATCATGTTTTAATAAATTACAACAGCAATAAATTAGAGGCTTTAAATACCTTAAAAGAAGTAAAAAGCGTTGGAGGTAATGGAGAAATACTTCAATTTAATGTTGTAAATGTAGACGAAGTAAAGAGCGTATTAGATGCTTGGAACGAAAGGAATAAAGATGCTGTTATAGAAGTACTCGTAAATAATGCAGGTATTACAAAAGATGGCTTGTTTATGTGGATGCCTCAAAATGATTGGCAAGATGTTATTAACACATCTCTTAATGGATTTTTTAATGTGACCAATTATTTAATTCAAAAATTACTAGTAAATCGATATGGAAGAATTATTAATATGGTATCGGTTTCTGGATTAAAAGGTACGCCAGGTCAAACTAATTATTCAGCAGCAAAAGGTGCTGTTATAGCTGCTACTAAAGCATTAGCTCAAGAAGTAGCAAAAAGAAATATTACAGTAAACGCTGTAGCTCCTGGTTTTATAAAAACATACATGACAAGTGAACTTGATGAAAAAAAACTAAAGAAAATGATTCCTGTAAATCGATTCGGTACGGCCGAAGAAGTTGCACATGTTGTTTCTTTTCTAGCTTCAAATAAAGCATCTTATATCACTGGTGAGATTATAAATATTAATGGAGGAATTTATTCATAATTTAAATTTGAAGAATGGAAAGAGTAGTGATTACCGGAATGGGAATTTATTCTTGTATTGGTAAAAATTTA
>NZ_JASJHV010000063.1:0-2971 GCF_037625555.1 Lacinutrix sp. | reverse complement strand
ACATTTGAACCATTACTAACTAAAGCTACATGAGACCATCTATCTGCAGGAGCTTGTAAACCTGAAGACCAGGACCAGGTAGGATGAAACCCTATAGTGTTGTTTCCGTTTTTAAAGTTTAAAATAAAGGATGTCGCATCATCTTGCACACTAAATATACCGCTGTAGTCCTCTTGAATTCCGTTGGGCTTAATCCAACAAGAAAACGTAAAAGAGTTTCTATTTAGATTTAAATCTGTTATACTGATATAATCATTATTTGACGCTCCTGATAAACTAGCTACATTTCCAGGTTTTGATTCTGGTGTTTGTGTACCACATTGAACTGAAACTTCAATAAAATTAGATAATGTTTGTGTACTTGTGCCATAGTCATCAGTAACTGTTAGTGTTACATCATAAAAGCCATCAGGTGCATTGGCATAAGATATTTCAGGGTTTTCTAAATTGGAGGTAGAGGGCGTTCCTCCAGGGAAACTCCAAGACCATGTTGCAGTAGCATTTCTAATAACCGAATAATCTTTAAACTGAACATTCTCCACTACTGGACAAATTAATTTTTTTGTACTTGCAGATATTAATGCGTTTGGTGGACTTATTTCATATAGATCGTGTGCAAAAGCTCCCCTAGAAGTTCCTATTTTAAGTTTATTTTCATTATAATTTATAAAAATAAATCTAATTTCTGCCATAGGCAATCCATTACCTAATTTTTCCCAAGTACTCATACTATTATTTTTATAATAAATACCATTTTTAGCACCTACATATACACCGCCATTTGAACCTCTTTGAAAAACAATTTTAGTGATTGGGAAGTTTGACAATGTTGCTTGTGTTAAGTTTGTCCAACTTGCTCCGTAATTACTTGATTTCAAAACTTTACAGGTTGATTGCACACCGCTGTAGGTTAACCATACTTCATTGGGATTTTCGTCACTAACCGCAACATCTGAAATATTTGTTTGCCTTGAAGATTCACCTAAGCTTGGTGTTACATTTGTCCAGGTAGCTCCAGCGTCATTCGTATACCATAATTTATTATTACTGATTCCCTCAACAACATACATATGATCAGGGTTTTTCATTGAAATTTTTTCTCTAAAGACTTGGGTACCGAATGTTTTTATAATGGAAATACTGTTTCCGTTGTCTTCCGATTTTATAAGCGATCTTTTCCAAATATTACGATTTGGATTTCCTGTAGGATATTGCCCCGCATGATGCGTTATAATCGTGTAATAATTGTTTGGATGAAATTCTATAGAATTAAAATACGAGTATATGCCACCTAAATCTAACAAGTTAGATTCATTAATTAATGAATGTGCCCCTGTCCTAAAATATCTATAATTACTATACCCTTGACTATAAATATATCGATCATCTAAAGGGTTTACGTCTGTATTTCCTTGATCAGCTCCTGTCCCATTATACCAATCAAAACCATCTGCAGCTTCTTTTATCATTACAGGGCCATGATTATTACCAGATGCAATTAAATTGGTTTTAAAGGCACTACCAAACCCCCATAATTCATGATTGCTAATGCTGTTTGTTAATGTTGTTAGTGTTCTTCCATTATTTGTTGAAGCAGCTGTTTCTCCATCACTTCCTACTAAAAAAATATTATCAATAACATCTATCGTTCTTATATCTGAATGGGTTTCTGCTCTAGAAAGTGTAAATGAATCTCCATTATCAAAAGAAATGTGAATTTTTCGATTTCCATAAGAACCATATACAATTATATTTTCATCATTTCTATCCATAGAAATATCTCCATGATGCAAAACAGGGGCATGATTAAAAGGGTCTCCTATACCTGTAATCATATTTGTTTTCGTATTTTCTATAGTACCCGTCGTAGCATTAATTTTATATAAATGAGCTGCAGTATGTGCATAAGAATTATCACCACTTCCAACAGCAACGTATATAGAAGTACTGTTTGTGGTAGGTAACATCAATTTTGCCCAACCAACAACTTGACCATTAGCAGAACCACTTAATGTTAATATTGCTATTTGAGAAAAGCTAGCACCAGAATTATCCGACCTGTGAACCGTAACAGCGTTGTTATGGCTTGTGCTTAATGAATACACAACATTAGGGTCTGTGGTACTCCAATCTAACATTTCACTATGTACAGAGCTATCAAATAAATTATGATTAGGTAAGTCTGTAAGTACTGAACTCCAATTTGCGCCACCATCAATTGTTCTGTAAATTTTATTACTCCACCTGGCAATTACAGTATTTGGATCTATCGGAGATACTGCAATGTCATATGCTTTTCCAGAATACGAAACGCTGGTTAATGCTGTTGAAGCCCAATTTAAACCACCATCAGTAGATTTTATTACTTGGCTATCACTTATAGCGTATACAATTGATGAATTGGATAATGCAACATCTATATCTAAGTATTTTTCATCTGGTAGATTTGCATCTACTAAAGTCCAATTCGTTCCTCCATCATTCGTCATCCATAAACCACCAGTAATAAAAGAAACAAAACGTTTTAAATTATTTGTAGGATCTATTCTATTTAAATACACATAACCACCATGATTTCCACTTTGAGAATAACCTGTTTCTGAACTATTAACGGGTCCTAATAATTCCCAAGAACCAATTTGGGTAGTAGTATTTACACCAAAAGTATTTAAAGGTGTATTATAGTCATATGTTTTTTTATTTTTAGGCTCAGGTTGTACAACACCATTTGCGTCTAAATAATATAATTTTGATTTTAACCAAGCTTCACCCAAAGTTCTAGGCTTACTTCTTTCCAATTGTTTGTCACCAAAATATAAATCAAATTTACTTTTGATTTCAAAATAGTTTGCACCCTCTTTCATATTAGAAAACCAAGATTGACTTTTATGTTTTAATTCGTAATTAAAATGCTCTTTACTATTTTCCTTTTTTTAGCACTCCGCTATATTCTAGATAAGCACAGGACGAT
>NZ_JASJHV010000062.1:0-35785 GCF_037625555.1 Lacinutrix sp. | reverse complement strand
ATTATATTAGAAATTCACCTGTCATTTTAAAACATTTAAAAACACTTAAGGTTGGTGAGAGTAAGAGGGTAGGTTTTATTCAAAGTGAAGATTGGAGATTATCATATGCTATTAATGGTTTTAAGTTAACAAAGTTTAAAGGTAGAGCGGTGATAGAGCAATATATTAACTTTAACGTAAGTGGTGAGGAATGGACTGAACTTAATCTTTACTTATTTAAAATAAAGATATCGGATGGTATAGTAAATGAGTTTGACACTAAACCCTTTTTACTATATCATGAATTTCCTTTAGAACAAAACTGACATTAAAAATTTCACGAATGAAGAAATTTATAAAAGTATTTTTTTTACTAGCACTTGGATTTATGATTTACAATAATATTGTTAAAAAAGAATATGTTACATACCTATCTTTTGATATACCAGGAAAACAGATGGCGGCAACAATTCCTCCATTTGGAATCTTCATAGAAGAAGAATTTAAAAACGAAGGTGTTGGAAAGGGTTCTATTTTAGCACATGAACGAATTCATTGGGAACAATATCAGAAAATGGGGTTCTTTAAATTCTACTATGAATATATAAGTGAATATATTAAAAACGGTCGTGTTAACGACCATTGGATGGAAGTTGAGGCTAGAATATTAAGTAACCAGTTTTGAATTAGTTTCAAATCCTCCCCAAAATAGTTCGACTTCACTCCTATGGTTTCCAAATATTATTCTTGGAAATAACTTATTATTCTTGAAGATAATTTCTAGCTAATTATACCCTATTGAATCTGAAACGGTATTATATCAAATATTTAACACATTTAATCGCTAATAGTTTTAAATAAATTAAATTTAGACTTTACAAAAAAAAGTTATGTCATTATAATCAGCTAATAACCAATGATAAAATTCTTTAGAAAAATTAGACAAAACTTGCTAATGGAAAACAAAACTGGAGAGTATTTAAAATATGCTGTTGGAGAAATCTTTCTTGTTATAACTGGAATTTTAATTGCACTATCTATTAATAATTGGAATACTAATAAATTAGATAGTATTTCTGAAGCTGACTATTTGAAAAGATTATCAAATGATTTGGTAGCTGATACCTTGACTTATAATTGGACATATAAGCTTATTTTAGAAAAACAAGAAGCGTTAGGAAACGTCATAGCGCATCTAACCAATAATAAAAATGACATTATGGATTCGATTAGCCTTTTATATAACTTAAGACAAGGCATGGATTTTACATTCGCACACCCTAAACCTGTAACAAGCACATTTGAAGAGTTAAAAAATACGGGAATCTTCATAAAAATAGAAAATTCGGAATTGCGATCAATCATAAGCAAGTATTATTTTGAAGTTGAGCATCAGTATAAAAGAATAGAACAAAAAAGAATAAGCCCAAATTACGGTGATGAAATAGATAAGATTATCCCAGATTTGGGATTAAATAATGGTGAAATCAATTATCGGGGTGATTTGGTATCCTACAAAGAGATTGTCGATAATATTAATAACCCAGAATTTAAGAAATTAGTAATTTCTGAATTTAATTTAGCAATTTTCATGCAGCCAATTCAGAAAAAAGGATTGAAGGAATCTAAGATACTTTTAAGTCAAATAAAGGATGAATTAGTAAAATTACAAAACTGATATTGAAAAAACGTAAGCACAACAAGGTATATGAAATCATAGCTCCCTTTCGGTCGCTACGCTTCATATACAAAGACGTTAGCCACAAATTAGTAACCAAGGAATCATCAATCCACTTCCTTCACAATTAAAGGAAATTTACACTCGTTAATTAAGTGTTATTGTTGAAGCAGAATTGGATGTCGTCCAAGGCGAATAGATCGCCTAAAGAAGAAGATGTGCTGCAACTTTGAATAATAGGGGGAGCAAGTTATAAACCACTTACAGCAATGTAAGTGGTTTTTTTGTGGAGTAAAATTTAAATGTAATTTTATAAGAAAATCAGTCTAACTATTTGAAAATAAAATGTAAACGCTGCTTTTAAAAGTCTATTTTGCTTTTAACTTGGTTAGCATTTCGTTGGTAATATCATCTAAATCTAAACTGTGTTTCCAGTTCCATTGCGCTCTTGCTTCACTATCATTTATACTTTTTGGCCAGGAATCTGCAATGTTTTGCCTAAAATCTGGTTTATAAGTAATTTTAAAATCTGAAATATGTTTTTGTATAGATGCTGCAATTTCTTTTGGTGTAAAACTAATACCAGATAAATTGTAAGAGGATCTTATTCTAATAGCATCTGCTTTTGCAGCCATAATATCTACTGTAGCTTTAATAGCATCATCCATAAATAGCATTGGAAGCGCTGTGTTTTTAGACAGGAAACATTCGTATTTTTTGTTTTTTAAAGCTTCATGATAAATTTCAACAGCATAATCTGTAGTACCACCACCTGGTAAAGTTTTCCAACTAATAATTCCTGGATATCTTATGCTCCTTACATCTACATCATATTTTTGATGATAATATTCGCACCAACGCTCTCCAACTTGTTTGGTAATGCCATATACAGTTGTGGGCTCCATTGTTGTGTATTGTGGCGTGTCTTCCTTTGGTGTAGAAGGGCCAAATACTGCAATACTACTTGGCCAGAATATAGAATCAATTATTTTTTGCTTGGCAAGATTTAAGACGTGAAATAGAGAATTCATGTTTAAGTCCCAAGCCTCCATAGGATACTTTTCTCCAGTTGCACTTAATAATGCAGCCATTAAATACACAGTTTTCACATTATTATTTATACAGCAGTCTTTTATGGCATTAAAGTTTTTAGCATCAAGAATTACAAACGGACCAGAATTAACTAAATCTAATTTTCGAGTATTAATATCACTAGCAATAACATTATCAACGCCATGTATTTCTCTAAGTTTATGCGTAAGTTCTGAGCCAATTTGGCCACAAGCGCCAATAATTAAAATTTTTGATGTCATAGTTTTACTATATAAGTGAACCAAAAATAATAAGATTTTATTCAACTATAAGAATATTAAGAATTATTAATAGTTAAATTTAGTAATGAATAGTTTTTTATGATATTACTAAGAACATAAAAGGGTGAATACAATATATTTGTAGTCATCAAGTATATTTTTTTTAATTTCTATTATTATTAAGATAGTATTACTTTTATAAAATAATACTTAAAAGCAAACAAAGTTAGGCAATAAAAGAGCACTAAAACACACACATGAAAAATATAGCAATCCTAATTCTTTTAGTTTTACTTTCTGCATGTAAAAAAGAAGTAACCTCTTCAACAGAGACAAACACAACAGCAAATGATTCTACAGTAATTACTAAAGAAGACATTTCTAAAATTAACTATGTTGAGTATGGTATAGATAATAAAGCTAAAGTAACTCTAGATTCTTGGGAAGCATATAATACTACATCTAGAGCTATTGATGCATTAAAATTAGCAGATTTTACATTTTTTAAAACAGACGATGAGGTTTTTTACACTACACTCAACGACATTGAAACAACTACGCCAGCCAATATTAATAGTGAACCAATTAAAGCAAGAGTTCTAATTTTAAGAACAAAATTATTAAAATTTAGGGAAGTATTTAACTTAAACACGTCTACTAAAGATGAAAAACTATTAACACTTAAAGAGCTTTTTCAATCTTTCTCTTTTGTTACCCTTCAAATTAATAAGAAATTTGAAAAAGAAGCACAAAACATTATAAAACCACAAGAATTATGAGATTAGCTATTGTAATATGCTTGAGTATTTTTTTAATATCATGTAAAACAGAAATTGAAACTAACAGCCAATTCAAACCCATACCAACTAAAGACATTAAAAAAAGTATTAATACCACATTAGATAGTTGGCATAAGGCTGCAGCTGAAGCAAACTTCGATAATTATTTTAATTTAATGACTAAGGATGGTGTTTTTATAGGAACAGACCCAACAGAAAATTGGCAAAATGAAGCGTTTAAGACTTTTTCAAAACCGTATTTTGATAATGGTCAGGCATGGAGTTTTAAAGCGTTAGAGCGAAATATTTACATTTATGAAGATCAAAAAATAGCTTGGTTTGATGAGTTGTTAGACACCCAAATGAAGCTTTGTAGAGGCTCAGGAGTTTTGAAATTTGAAAACAACCAATGGAAAGTTGCACATTACGTATTATCCATAGCAATCCCAAATGATAATGTTTCAGAAGTGGTAAAAATCAAAACAGATTTTGATAATATTTACATGAATAAGCTTTTAAAAGAAGATTAAAAGCCCGTTTTCAACGATAAAAAGTGTTAAAATTTCAAATTAAACATTTTAATTGACTATTTTAATTAACCAAAAAAAATAGCGATGAAAAATTTACTTTTCTTACTAGCTTTATTCTTTTTTACTTTTTCTCAAGCGCAATACAACAAAAATGCGCCTTGGATGAAAAATATAAACGTAGAAGTAAGAGCAAAAACAAATAATCCTGTAAAGTTTAACGAAGTAGTTAATGCCTTTAATACTTACTGGGAAACAAGAGATCCTAATGTAAAAGGAAGTGGTTATAAGCCATTTAAACGTTGGGAAAACTATTGGAAAAAATTTGTAAATGCAGAAGGAACATTACCAACTTCTCAAGATCTTTGGGAAACTTATTTAAGTACTAAAAACAGTGCTAATTTTAAAAATTTTAAAACAGATGAAAGCGATTGGGTTCCTATAGGACCTTTTACACATACAAATACTGGTTCATGGTCTTCTGGGCATGGACGTGTAAATGTAATTGTAAAAGACGAAGCAATTGCAGGAACTTATTATGCTGGAGCACCAGCAGGAGGGTTTTGGAAATCTACAGATAGTGGTGCAAATTGGGAAACATATACAGATAATTTACCACAAATTGGTGTGTCTGGTATTGCTGTAGATTATAATAATCCAGGAACAATTTATATAGCAACAGGAGACGATGATGCTGGAGATTCTGTTAGTATAGGAGTTATGAAATCTACAGATGGTGGTTTAAACTGGAACACTACAGGTTTAAATGCAGGTAATACTCCAGATAGTATGAATGATATTTATATTAACCCAAGTAATTCTAACATTGTTTGGGTTGCAACAAACGATGGTGTCTTTAAATCTACAAATGCAGGAACAACCTGGAGTAATAATAACAATACTCAAGGTCAAAATATTAGGGATATTAAAATCAATCCTCAAGACGAAAACACTATTTATGCAGTATCTTCAAATCGTTTTTTTAAATCTACAAATGCAGGAGACACTTTTATAATAAATAATACAACAGCTGCTGGATTACCATTGGCTAATAATTCAAGGATGGTAATAGATGTTACGCCAGCAAATCCTAATGTAGTTTATATTTTAGCGGCAGATAATGCTAATGGTTTTAAAGGCGTTTATAAATCTAGTGATTTAGGTAACACATTTTCAACAGTGGCAACTCCTGGAACAGTGGGAGATATTTTCGAGTCTACACAAAGTTGGTACGATATGGCATTCGCAGTTTCAGACACAAATGAAAACGAAATATATACAGGTGTTTTAAATGTTTGGAAAGGTATTATAGAAAACAATGGTCAAGCAACATTTACTAAAATAAATAATTGGAGCGCACCTTTTAGTTCAACATACACACACGCAGACATTCATTTTATTAGATTTTTTGATGGAGAATTATTAGTAGGTACAGATGGAGGTTTTTACAAATCGGACAATGCCGCAGTAAGTTTTACAGACCTAACATCTGGTATGCAAATAGGCCAGTTTTATCGTATTGCTATTTCAAAACAAACATCCAATAAAATGGTTGGTGGTTTACAAGATAATGGAGGTCATGCTTTCAATAACAATACATGGCAAAATTATTATGGAGCAGACGGTATGGATACAGCTATAGATCCTGCAAATTCAAATATTTATTATGGGTTTATACAAAGAGGTGGAAATTTATATGTTTCTAATACCTCAGGAGGTGGAATAAGTAGCACAGTTGGTAGTCCAGAAAATGGTAACTGGATTACACCTTTATTTATGAATAGCGACAGTGAATTATATGCAGGATATAATTCGGTTTACAAACTAGAAAATGGTGCTTGGTCACAAATCTCTCAAAATTTTGGAATAAGAGTAGACGTGCTAGAAATTGACGATTTAAATCCAGATAATATGTATGTAGGACTTAATGGTTCTTTAAGAAAAAGTACTGATAGAGGTCTTAATTTTACTCAAATAGAATCTTTTTCTGGAAACATTACCTCTATAGAAGTTAATACTTCAGATAGTAATATTGTTTACGTTACAACTTCTGGAACTAACGGACAAGTTTTAAAGTCTATTGATGGTGGATTAAATTTTAATGCTATTTCTTCAGGATTACCAAATGTTACTAAAAACATTATTAAACATCAAAACCTTCATTCTAAAAACCCATTGTTTTTAGGAACAAGTTTAGGTGTTTACCGTTATGATGATGATACTTTAACTTGGGAATTATATAACACGGGCTTACCAAATGTAGATGTTACAGATATTGAAATTAATATATTTGATAATAAAATTACCGCATCTACTTATGGAAGAGGCGTATGGCAATCTTTAATTCCAACAGAATTAGCACCAACAGATATTAAATTAGTCACGCTTTCTGGAATAAGCACAGCAATAGAATGTAATGCTAATATTGCACCTCAGGTAGAAATTATTAATAATGGAATAAGTGTAATAACCTCTGTAGATATTACTTACACTTTAGATGGTATTGATAATGTTTTTAATTGGTTAGGAAATTTAAATTCTGAAGCATCAACAACTGTAACATTACCACAAATTGCTTTAGCAAAAGGAACACATACTTTTAAAGCCTCTGTTAATACAAGTAACGATGCTTACAGTATTAATAATAATTCTGAAGAAAAAATAATTCTTGCCAATGCTTCTACAGCTGTACAGGTAGTAAATACTTTCGAAACGGTAAGTGAAGAATTATTGGTAGTAGACGATGGAGCAACAACACAATATTGGCAAAGAGGTGTGCCTACAGGAAATGTATTAAACGACACAGCAAACCAGGTATATGCAACTAACTTAGCAGGACAATATACAAACAATACAAAAAGTTATTTAGTAAGCGAATGTTACGATTTAACATCACTTTCAAGTCCAGTAATTCAATTTGATATGGCATTTCAATTAGAAACAGATTGGGATATTGCATATATGGAATACTCAACAGATCAAGGTTTAAATTGGTCGGTTTTAGGTACAGCTTCAGATCCAAATTGGTATAACAGCAGTACTTTGCCTGGGAATGATTGTTTTAATTGCCCAGGAGCACAATGGACAGGACAAAGTGTAAATCTATCTAATTATAGTTACGATTTAATTGCGTTCACTAACGAAGCTAATATAATGTTTAGATTTGTTTTTCATTCAGATCAATCTGTAACTCGAGAAGGTGTTATTGTAGATAATTTAGTAGTTACACAAAATCCATTAAGTATAGAAGAGTTTAATACAAATGGTTTTGTAGTCTATCCAAATCCATCAAATGGGCTCTTTAACATTCAAACCAAAACACCAGAAGTCTTTAGTTTTGATGTATATGATATTACTGGAAAACTAGTCCTTCAACAAAAAAATATAAAGGCAAGTAATAACCAATATCAAGTAGATATTAGCAGTTATGCTTCGGGAGTTTACTTTTTAAATATTTATAATCAAAACAGTAAAGTCACAAAAAAGTTAATGCTTAAATAAGCAAAACAACATAACAATTAAAAGCACATTCAGTTCACGTTCTGTAGAAAATAACGTTTTTTTTTGTAGAAAGATCAGTTATTTTTGTTGGTAATAACGCTTGAAAGCTTACATAAACTGATACTATAATAATTAATAAAGCGATGCTTTTTTTTAACATTTTAATGTGGTCTTAATTTAAAATAATAATCTATTTATTTTCGTTTTACTAAAGCATAAAAATCGCCTTCTAAAGGTAAGTAGCCTTGGTCGTATACAAAATAATAAACAGTGCCTACTTTTGTAGTATAGGTACTTGTAAAATAATTAAAATCGAAGCCTTTAGCTTCTAATTTTGTTTTAGTAGTTTTTGTTTTTTGGTCTGGATTTAAACTTTCTAGAATGCGCCAATTTTTGCGTAAACGATTATTAATATTTCTAATTAAATTTTTCCCGTCTTTGTTTACTTTATTATTATGTGCATTTCTACAACCATCGCTACAGAACTTCTTATCTATTCTGCCAACAATTTTATCTCCACATTCTGGACAAGATTTATTCATAAGTTTAGATTTTTAATGTTGTACCATCTTAAATTCATTTGTTCTGCTTCAAAAAAGAAATCGTTTTTATAGTGTAAGCCTATTTTTAATAATGCTTTATGGGAAGCTTGATTACTTATTTTTGTGGTAGTATATAATTCAGGAAGTTTCATAACATTAAATGCATATTCTAAAGCTGCTTTACCAGATTCTGTAGCATAACCTTTTCCCCAAAAACGTTCTATTAATCGATATCCAATATCGTAATACTTGGTAAATCCATTCATGTAGTATTCTGTGTTTAAACGCATTCCAGACCAACCAATAAATGCTCCTATTGCTTTTTCAATTACAGCAAACCTACCTACTCCACGTTCTGTGTATTGTTGTAAAACGCTTTCAATAATTTTTTGTGCTTCGGCTTTAGTTTTAATAGGTTTATTACCTAAGTATTTGTGAACATTTATGTTAGAATCTAATTCAAACATACCGTTTAAGTCTTCAATCCTTATTTCTCTTAGTAAGAGCCTTTCGGTTTCTATATTAAATGTCATTACTTTTTTTTGTAATTAAATTTCATTTCTTTGGTTTTACCTTTTTCGTCTATAACGACATAAATATTAATTTCGTTATCGCTTATTTTTTCGAACGTAAAATCATCAAAATAGACACGATTTTCTTCAATTTTAACCAATTTAGCATCTATTGTTTCGTCTTTTTCTTCCCAACCCTTTAAGTCGTTTCTATAATGTTTTAATTGAAAAATCAAGGTGTCATCAATTTGTCTAATGCCACCAAGCTAGTAAAAAACAACTTTGCCTTCGCTTACTAATTTAAAAGAGAACATCATGGAATCTCCTAAAGGCGGACTCCATATTTCTTCGGTAATTCCACCAAAAGCTTCACTCATCCAATGGCCTTGAATCCATGACACTTGTTTTAAATTCGCTTTTGGAGAGTTTCCGTTTTCTGGAAACTTAAGTGTGTTTTGTTGTGCAATACAATTACTAAAAAGTACCAGAGCTATTATTAATAGTTTTTTTTCATTTTAAAATATTTTTACGAAAGATACAATTTATTCGTTTACAAACGACTACAAATGTTTACAATCGACATTAAATGCGTAAATACCGTTTAATATTTTGATTCTATTACATCTTTGCAGTGTTGAATTGAACTAATGAGATTCAATATAAAAAAACTTATCTTATGAATACGTTAAGAAACAAAGTACAGTTAATTGGAAATTTAGGACAAGATCCAGAAATTATTAATTTAGAATCGGGAAACACCGTAGCAAAGTTTTCTATAGCTACAAATGAAAGTTATAAAAATGCATACGGAGAAAAAGTTACAGATACACAATGGCATAAAATTGTTGCTTTTGGTAAAACGGCACAAATAATAGAGAAGTATGTAACAAAAGGAAAAGAAATTGCAGTAGAAGGAAAATTAACTACACGCTCTTGGGACGATAAAGATGGCATAAAGTGTTACACCACAGAAGTTGTTTGTAACGAGTTATTAATGTTAGGAGCAAAATAATTTAAATAGTATGCTTATAACAAAATAGACTCAATAATGTGAGTCTATTTTGTTATAAGTATTTATTTTTTGGAGACTATTATATACACAGGAAAATGATCGCTATAACCACCTTTATAATGTTTTCCAACATAAGTTCTATATGGACTGCCTTTGTATTTGCCTTCTGATTCTTTTAAATATTCTTCATCAAAAATATTAGCCTTTACATAGCGAAGCGTCTTTTTTTTACGTTCAAAAAAATTATATGTTACTAAAAACTGGTCGAATAAGTTCCATTTTTGATTATAACTTGTTGTGCCACGATCGTTAGATATAAGTGTTCGCATTGGGTTAAAAAGACCATGACTTAGTTCTAAAGCTTTAAGGCTATTACTATTTGGGTCATCATTAAAATCGCCCATTACAATAACTTTAGCCACAGGATTTTTTTCTTTTAAAAAGCTTATAATCTCTGTTACTTTTTGTGATGCTTTAAGGCGTTTATGTGCTGTTTCTAAATCACCAGTGCGTCTTGATGGCCAATGGTTTACTATTACGTGCAACTCTATACCTTCAAACAAACCACTAACTAAAAGTATGTCTCTTGTATGGTCTATATCTCCATCTTCATCTTTTAAATGCACAGTAAAAGTTTTGGAAAAAGCTACTTTAAAAACTGTAGCATCATATAATAATGCAACGTCAATTCCACGCTCATCTAGAGAGTTATAATGCACAAAACTGTAGTTATGCTCTTCTAAATGTTTAGAGCTTATTAAATCTTTTAAAACGGCGTCGTTTTCTATTTCTGCTAAACCTACAATTGCTGGATGTTTTTTTACTTCTTTTAAGCCAATATTCGAGATAACATAACCAATTTTACGAAGTTTATTTTTATAACCTTTTACAGACCATCGTTTTTCAGAAGTAGGTAATATGTCATAATCTCGTGTTATCTCATCATCAAAAACATCAAAAAGGTTTTCAATATTATAAAAAGCTATAGTGTGCCGTTTTTCTTTAGGTTTAAAGAAGTTTAGTCTCAAATTTTAAGTTTTAATTCTGCTAAAAATAGCAAATATTATCTGCTTTCAATTGATTAACTTTGTCCTTTAAAACAATTTATGCTAGAAAAGAAAGATATAGACTTAGAAAGCGCAGTATTAATAGGCGTAATTACTAAAAATCAAGACGAAATAAAATCTAAGGAGTACTTAGATGAGTTAGCCTTTTTAACTTACACTGCAGGAGGAGAGGTGAAAAAACGATTCTCTCAAAAAATAGACATGCCTAATCCTAAAACCTTTATTGGTACTGGAAAAATGGAAGAAGTACGCCAATATATTCAAGATAATAAAATTGGTACAGCTATTTTCGACGATGAGCTTTCTGCTGCTCAAGAACGTAATATTAGTAAAATTTTAGAATGTAAAGTATTAGATAGAACCAACCTTATTCTCGATATTTTTGCACAACGTGCACAAACAAGTTATGCAAGAACACAAGTAGAATTAGCACAGTGCGAATACCTATTACCTCGATTAAAAGGTATGTGGACTCACCTTGAGCGCCAAAAAGGTGGTATTGGTATGCGTGGACCAGGTGAAACAGAAATAGAAACAGATAGACGTATTGTAAGAGATCGTATCTCACTCCTAAAAGATAAAATTAAAGTAATAGACAAGCAAATGTCTGTACAAAGAGGAAATCGAGGTAAAATGGTGCGAGTTGCATTAGTAGGTTATACCAACGTAGGGAAATCTACTTTAATGAATACAGTTAGTAAAAGTAAAGTGTTTGCCGAAAACAAACTTTTTGCAACACTAGATACCACAGTAAGAAAAGTTGTAATACAAAACCTTCCTTTTTTACTAAGCGATACTGTTGGTTTTATTAGAAAATTACCAACACAATTAGTAGATAGTTTTAAAAGTACTTTAGATGAGGTTCGTGAAGCAGATTTATTACTACATGTGGTAGATATTTCTCATCCTAATTTCGAAGATCATATTGCCTCTGTAGAAAAAGTTTTAGGTGAAATAGAAAGTGGAGATAAGCCAACAATTATGGTTTTTAATAAAATTGATGCTTACAAAGCAAAACCTTTTGATGACACCGATTTAATTGCAGAGCGTACCGAAGAACATTACAGTCTTCAAGAATGGAAAAAAACTTGGATGAATAGAGTAGGAGAAGATAATGCACTATTTATTTCTGCATTAAATAAAGAAAATTTAGAAGACTTTAAAAAACGTGTTTATAATGAAGTAAGAGAAATCCACGTTACTCGTTTTCCGTATAATCATTTTCTATATCCAGATTACGATTATGCAAATATGGGAGAAGAGGAATAATAAATTACTTTAAAAGTGTCTTGCTAAGAGTTTTTTAGCGACATAGCAATCTCTTAAATTAAAACAATTATTTTTTGGGCATTTTGCTTTTGGCAGAAAAACCAAAAGCAACCAGGCTGTTCTCTGTATCTTTTATTTGCCATATACGGCAGCAAATAAAAGGATGCCGTTTCCATCCTTAATGCAAATAAAAAAGGTGAAACATTTTATGTTTCACCTTTTTTATTAATGTATAATAGTTACCACTATAAGTTATAGCTTAAACCTAGTAACCAGTAAGCTTGTAATTTATTATCTGCAGCAGGTAACATTACGTTTTGAAAATTAGCAGCTTCTTGTTTATTGCTTCTTAATCCAAAATCGAAACCTACACCAATCATTTTCCATAAAGTATAGCTAAAAGAGTTCGTCCAAGTTACGTTAGATAAATCTCCATCCTTATAACTTTGAAATGTAGATAAGTTAGACTTAAAGCTAATAGCACCAATTTGTCTTGTATAATCTGCAACAATTTTAGCACCTAAAGACGATTGAAAAACCGCATCGTTTTTTGCAAAAACAAAATTGTAGTTTAATGGTTGTACTACAACAACTAGATTCTCCATAGGAGTCCAAGTTCCACCAACACCAAGATCTAAATATCCAGGATCGTTAAAATTGTCTAATAAAGTAGTTCTATATTCACCTAATCCAGAAACAGCAAATTTCTCGCTTAATTTTCTACCATATAAAGAAGAAATGTTAAACACATCTGTAGTAGGATTAAAATCTTCACTATCAAGGTTAGTATCTTTATTATCTAATTTTACCCAGTTTAAATTTGATGTTAAAGCATTTCTCCAAAAAAACTTTTCTTGTTGTAAGTTTGCAAATGCATTAATAGAAACACCAATATTACCAGAAGTATTATTTGGTGCACCTTGAGAATACCAGTTGTTAAAGTTAGAAAGTGAACCACCTATAGTTCCAAACATTCCTTTTTTCCAACCTGGAAGTGCATCAATTTGTGCTTGTAAAGCATCTGCTTCTCCTTGAGCAGCATCTGCAGCAGCTTGTTTTTCAGCTTTTTGAGAGACTAATTCTTCTTTTGTTTGTGCGTTCATCGAAACCATTCCGATAAAAAACACAGATAATAATAATAATTTTTTCATGATTATTAATTTTATATTTAATGTTGTAGCGTTTTTAAAACGAGTGTAAATATATCCTTTGTTGGGATTTAACCAAAAACAGCACAAAAAGTTAATGTTTTGATAATAAGGGTTTTGTAAAATATATTAACGCTTAAAAAGAGGCACAGAGGAGCATGCTTCTCCATACATTAAAGATTTGGCTACAGGCTTTAGTTTTTTTATTAGCATCGTGTAAGCGTTTACTGGTACAGGTTTGTTGGCACAACCTTTAATAATTACTGGCATGTTTTTAAAAGAATCGACATCTATTTTGTTAATAATGTCTTGATAAATGGAAGTCTCTAAATTCTCTAAATCTCCAATAATAGCCTTTTCGACAAATGGTTCAAGATTAACTACTAAAAGCATATATGCCCAAACTGGAACTATAGCATCTGTAGAACATGTTAATGCTATGTATTGGTTTTGGTGTTGAGACCAATTATAATTTTTTACAGATTCTCTAAACTCTTTTTCACGTAAAACGAGACCTTCTAGAAGCCAATCTTTAATATCAAACAAAACACGTTCTCCTGTTGGATATAAATCTTCAAGATCAAAAGTAACTAGCTTACTATTGGCAACGCGATTGATTATTTCGTCTTTCAAGTGGTTTTAATTTTAAAATATTAAAGCATTCCAAGTTCAAGCTTGGCTTCTTCACTCATAAGTTCTTGACTCCATGGTGGATCAAAAGTAATTTCTACTTTTGCGTCATTAACATCTTTAAGAGATTTTACTTTTTCTTCAACCTCTAAAGGAAGCGTTTCTGCTACTGGACAATTAGGTGTTGTTAAGGTCATTAATATTTTAACAACGTAATCTTCGTTTACAAATACATCGTAAATTAAACCTAACTCGTATATGTCTACAGGTATTTCTGGATCGTAAATAGTTTTAATTACTGCTACTATTTTTTCTCCTAATTCTGTTGTGTCTATTGTTTCACTCATAATAATTTTTTCTTTTTCATCTCCTGTAAACATAGAAATGTTTTAATTAGAGTCTTTATATATGTAAAAAACTTACTAATTTATTTGTGTTTGGTATGCGATAGCATACATTTTTAATTGCTTTATCATACTTACCAACCCATTAGCACGTGTTGGTGATAAATGTTCTTTTAACCCAATTTTATCAATAAAATCAGTATTTGCTTCTAAAATATCTTTTGGGTATTGGTTAGAGAAGGATCTTATTAAAATTGCTATAATACCTTTTGTTATAATGGCATCGCTATCTGCAGTAAATTCTATTATATTATTATTTAATTCTGCATGAACCCAAACTTTACTTTGGCAACCTTTAATAATGTTTTCGTCTGTTTTAAATTGGTCATTTATTAATGGTAAATCCTTACCTAAATCTATCATATATTGATAGCGTTCTTCCCAATCCTCGAACATTGCGAATTCTTCTATAATTTCTTCTTGTATCTCTTTAATACTTTGCATTTTTATATTTTTTTTTGCTTCTGTAAAATTACAAAATTCTTTACTTCTTTTCTTTACTAGAGTTTGCAATCTTTAAAACCATTTCAACAATTGTTTCAATCTCTTTATTTGGTTTTCCAGAATCAAAAGGAGGTGTTTCGTAGGTGTTACTATCTTTATATACGGTAAGGTTTGTAATAGCTGCTCCATCATATTGAAATGCTTTTGAAGGTGCTTCTAGTGTATTTAAGCCTTTTAAATCTATAGCAGAAACTAACTGCATTAAAGCGTCCCAATCTTCTTCGCTACATGGTTTTGCAACTGGCTCAACACTATGACTTTCTTGAACACTAACTGTCTTGTTTTCTAAAACTATTTTATTTAAATATCCTCTTGTATGTGCTCTGTATTCAATTTTAATATTTTCTTGAGCTCTTTTAGCGTTTGTAGTTTTGTTGGCGCTTAGTAATTCTGTTTTATTATTAAGCAATGTTATATTATTGCCGCTAATTTTAAAGCCATTAGTTTCGTTTAAAGCTTTCATGATAGCTCTTTCAGCTTTATTTTCGTCTTCCATACAGTACTTCTTTGTTGAAGCCATACTTTTAAAGGTAATTGTACTACCTTCTAAAGTATAGTTTCCAAAAAAGGTATTACAACCAGAAAAACCAGAAACTCTTTTTGTTTTATTATCAAAATTAAGTGTCAAGTTTTCAATATTAGTTTTGTTGGAGTATAACGTGCTAATTGTGTATTCACCATTAGGATTTGTTTGTTGTGTCATACTATTATTTTTTATATCTGTTGAAGCTTTCGAACTACCACAAGCATTAAGTATTATGGTAAATAGGAGTAATGTTGTTGTTTTCATTTTATATGATTAGATTTATAAATATAATAATACAAAAAAGACGCCAATGTTGGCGTCTTTAATTATTTTATGTATGAGAGTTGCTCTAGTTACCTGCTAAAGAAGCTCTAGAACCTCCAGCTTGTAATATAGATCTCATTCTTACTTTTGACCTTCAGAGAACATGTACATAAATGCATCATATACATAATCCATATAGTTCATTGTCATATCATTAGAACGACAATTTACAGTTGGATAAGATGAGCAACCGTAGTTTGGTCCATCTGAAGAAGGTGTATCTGCTACCAAATCATCCTGTTTGCATCTTCCATCTCCCCAAATATGGCGTAAGTTTAAATAGTGACCTACTTCATGAGTTAAAGTTCTTCCTTGATTTTAAGGAGCTGCAGAACCTCCAGGTAAACTAGAATATAGTACAATAACACCATCAGTTGCTGATGGACCACCAGGGAATTGTGCATAACCTAAAATAGCACCACTAATGTTACATACCCAAATATTTAAGTGTTTAGAAGGTGTTACTGGTGGATAAGCAGATTTAACTGCATCATTTGTACTCCAAGAAGAAGCAGAGTTTGAATGTCTGTAAGTATTAGCTAGAGTAAAATTAACTTCTGTATCTGCTATTAAGCCAGCAAATTCAGAAGGCACTTGATTAGTGTCATTATTAGTTGCTCTAAAATCGTTATTTAAAACTGAAATTTGAGAATTTATTTGTTGGTCACTTACATTTTGTGTAGAGTTAGCATAAACTACATGAACATAAACCGGAATATTTACAACACCAATGTTGTCTATTGGGTCTCCGCCACCAGAGCCAACACCACCTGGTCCTCCACCGTTTCCTCCACCGTTTCCATTTCCATTTCCTGGTTTCATATTAGATGCAAAAACACGTGTATTGTATTTAATATCATAAATTTTTTTATCTAAACCTGGATTTTCATTTAGTAATCTGTTTAAATTTACCATTGAATAGCACGACGTTTTACCTTCCGCTGCTCCAATTGGTTCTTCTATATCTGCATCTGTATAGACATAAAAATCACTCATGTCTATTTTAGATTGTTCATCATTTAATTCTTGAGTTTTGTCTTCGTTACAAGTAGTGAATACTAAGGCTAAAACAGCCATACTGAGCACTAGTTTTTTTCATTATATCTTAATTTTTGTTGGTTATTTTAGAAACTTAACAAACAATTTGTTAAAATATTAACATATTGCTATTTTTTAGATTAAGTGCATTGAATAGAAAAACGTTCAACCGAATAGATATTCGGTTGAGCGTTTTTTAACTTGTTGGGAGTAAGACTATTATATTAACTTAACATCATTTTTGCCTTTTTAACACTTTGTACCAAAGCATCAATTTCTTCTTTAGTATTGTAAAATGCAAAAGAAGCACGAACTGTACCTGGTATATTATAAAAAGCCATTATTGGCTGTGCGCAGTGGTGACCTGTTCTTACAGCAATTCCCATTTTATCTAATAAGGTGCCAACATCGTAAGGGTGTATACCTTCTAGGTTGAAGCTAATAACAGATGTTTTGTTTTTTGAAGTTCCATAAATTTTTAAACCTTCAATTTCAAGTAGTTTTTTGGTTCCGTAGTCTAAAAGTTCATTTTCATATGTTGCAATATTATTAAAACCAATAGCATTCATGTAATCTAAAGCTGCACCAAAAGCAATACCTCCGCAAATATTTGGAGTTCCAGCTTCAAATTTATGTGGTAAACCTGCATATGTTGTTTTCTCGAAACTTACTTGATCTATCATTTCGCCACCACCTTGATAAGGAGGTAGTTTAGTAAGCCATTCTTCTTTACCATATAACATACCTACTCCTGTTGGTCCACATATTTTATGTGCAGAAGTAACATAAAAATCTACATTTAAAGCTTGAAGGTCTGGCTTTAAATGTGGGCAAGCTTGTGCTCCATCTATTAATACAGCAGCTCCTAGGTTATGGGCTTGTTCTATAATTGTTTCTATAGGGTTTATTGTTCCTAATGCGTTAGAGATATGGTTTACAAATACTAATTTTGTTTTGTTAGAAAGCAGTTTTGTGTAACTTTTCATTTCCAACTCTCCATTTTGGTTCATTGGTATTACTTTTAAAATAGCTCCTGTTTTCTCACATAACATTTGCCAAGGTACAATATTACTATGGTGCTCTAAAGCCGAAACTATAATTTCGTCTCCTTTTTGTAAAATAGAAGCAAAACCATGAGCCACCAAATTAATACTTTCTGTTGTTCCTGCAGTTAGAATAATTTCGTAGGCATGTTTGGCATTAAAATGAGTTTGAATAGTGTTTCTAGCAGCTTCGTATTTATCTGTAGCCTCTTGACTTAATGCGTGTACACCTCTGTGAATATTAGCATTATAATGACTATAATAATCTACAATAACATCTATAACTTGTTGAGGTGTTTGTGAGGTTGCTGCATTGTCTAAATACACTAAATTTTTACCGTTTACTTTACGTTTAAGTATCGGGAAATCTGCTCTTATTTTAATCAAATCTAACATAGCACAAATTTACGTTTTGTTTGATAAAAGAAGTATAAATAAAATATAATATTTTTAAGATTTTATTAAAATGCATTTAAATAAAATGTATATTTGTAATATGTATAGTAAAGAATTAACAAAAGGAACCTTACAGCCAATTATTTTAAAGCTTATTAGCGAGCGCAATCAAATGTATGGTTATGAGATAACACAAGAAGTAAAGAAGTTAACACTAAATAAGATTGATATTTCGGAAGGTGCTTTATATCCTATTCTACATAAGTTAGAGGCTAAAGGCACATTAGAAACTGAAAAATTTTTTATTGGGAAACGTGTGAGAAAATATTACAAAGTGACTTCTGAAGGCAAAAAAGCAGTGAAAGAAGTTACAGAAGAAATTAATAATTTTATAGACACATTAAACTTAATTTTTAATCCTAAACCAATTATATAATGCAAATAGAAGAAAAACATGTTGAGTTTATTGATAACAGTTTAAAGCTTTATGGTGTTAAATCTCAATTTTTAAAAAGAAGATTTAATCGACCATATATGTACTTATATTGAGAGCCAAGATTCTAACGATTTTAATACACTTTATCAAGAAGCGTTACAAAAATTTGGTGGCTACTCAAGTTTTCAAAATTTACAATTGGAAACTAATTTTCAAAAATTTAATAAGCAAGCAAGAGTTATAAATAATTTAATGTTTGGAGCTGGTATAACTATGGTTGTACTTTTGGTAATTGGTTCTTTATTTAAAATTATGCATTGGCCTTTTGCAAGCTCAATGTTAATTGCTGCAATATTACTATTTGCATTTGGTGTAGTGCCTCTTATTTTTTACTCTAAACATAAACAATCCACTCACAAATTTTCTTAAAAAACAAACTATTAATAAATCATTTTATGTCGTTGGTTTTTAACCTTTTTTATTTTAGGAATAGGAGCTATGTTCGAGTTTTTAACATAGCCTTATAGAGGAATAATAGTTTTTATAGGTTTCATGTTTTTAAATTTTGCTTTAATTCCAATGTATTTTTATCAGAAGTATAAATTAGCTGGGAATTAGAACTAAAAAAGCCTCAAAATTTTTAATTTTGAGGCTTTTTAATTTTATTTATATGGGGAATTTTATTCTTATAAATCGAAACCAATATCGACACCTAATTTTGTAGCAATTAATTTAGTAATACGTTGTTTTAATTCTGGAATTTTTACAGAGTTTAATATATTATTACTAAAAGCAAACATTAATAATGCTTTGGCTTCTTTTTCTGGAATACCACGTTGTTTCATATAAAACAGTGCGCTTTCGTCTAATTGCCCAATAGTACAACCATGAGAACATTTTACATCATCTGCAAAAATTTCTAGTTGTGGTTTTGTGTTTATTGATGCTTTATCACTTAATAAAATATTATTATTAGATTGAAAAGCATTTGTTTTTTGAGCTAGTTTTTCTACTACTACCTTGCCATTAAATACTCCTGTAGCACTATCTCCATAAATACCTTTGTAATCCTGGTGGCTTTCGCAATTTGGTTCTATATGGTGAACTAATGTGTTATGGTCTATATGTTGTTTTTCTCCAATAATAGTAATTCCTTTCATTGTAGAGTCTAAACGTTCACCATTTTGGTAAAAGTTAAGGTTGTTACGCGTTAACTTTCCTCCAAAAGTAAAAGTGTGAACTAGACAATGACTTTGGTCTTTTTGATTTACAAAAGTACTATCTATTATAGAGGCATTTTTGTTATCGTTTTGAACTTTATAATAATCTATTATTGCACGTTTGTTTGCAAATATTTCTGTAACACTATTTGTTAATACAGGATTATCTGTTAAACTTTGATGGCGTTCTATAATTTGTACATGAGAGTTTTCGTCTACAACTATTAAATTTCTTGGCTGAAGCATTAATGCCGATTCGTTTTCTGTAGAAAAATGTATAATTTGAATTGGTTTATCTACCAATTTGTTTTTTGGAATGTGGACATATGCTCCTTCACTTGAAAATGCAGTATTTAAAGATGCTAAGCTGTCTTTAGTTGCTACTTTATTGAAATAATTTTCAATAATTAATCTGTATTTTGGTTTATTTAAAGCAGAAGACATTAAACAAACATCTATACCATCATGTGTGGTTTGAGATAAATGAGATGAGTATTTTCCATCTATAAACACAATTTTATAGGTGTCTATATCATGAATAAAATACTTTTTTATGTCTCTATATTCTAATGCATTTTCTTGATTAGGAAACACACTATAATCATGCTTTAAAACACTATTTAATGAGGTATACTTCCAAGCTTCTTCTTTTTTTGAAGGAAAGCCAGTTGTTTCGAAAGTTTTCATTGCTTCGCTACGAATATCGTGAACAGGCGAATCTATATCTACATTATTTTCGAATGCTATAAAGGATGATACTAATTTTTCTTTTAAATCCATTTTGTTGAGTTACAATGTTAAAACTTCTAATTTTAACTTAATCTATGCGTTCACTTCTTCCTTAATCCAGTCGTAACCTTTTTCTTCTAATTGGTGAGCTAGTTCTTTTCCTCCAGATTTAACAATACGACCATTGTATAATACGTGTACAAAATCTGGAACAATATAATCTAACAAGCGTTGGTAATGTGTAATTACAACAACTGCATTGTCTTTAGATTTTAATTTATTCACACCGTTTGCAACTATACGTAAGGCATCGATATCTAAACCAGAATCTGTTTCGTCTAAGATTGCTAGTTTTGGTTCTAGCATTGCCATTTGAAAAATCTCATTACGTTTCTTTTCTCCTCCAGAAAAACCTTCGTTTAAAGAACGAGATAAGAATTTGCGATCTATTTCTAACATTTCAGACTTTTCACGAATCATTTTCAGCATGTCTTTTGCTGGCATATCACCAAGATCTTTTGCTTTACGAGTTTCGTTTATAGCTGTTTTTATGAAGTTTGTTACCGATACTCCAGGAATTTCTACAGGATATTGAAATGATAAAAATATACCTTTATGAGCACGTTCTTCGGCTGCTAAATCTTCTAAATCTTCTCCATTTAAAAGGATATTACCTTTTTCTACTTCATATTCCTCTTTACCAGCAATAACTGATGCTAAAGTACTTTTTCCAGAACCATTTGGTCCCATAATAGCATGTACTTCTCCAGCTTTTACTTCAAGATTAATTCCTTTTAAAATCGATTTATTTTCAACACTTGCGTGTAAATTTTTTATTTGTAACATAGTTTTATTTTCCAATTTTAATAACCTCATTTTTATTAACTAATTCTTTAATGCTAATAATTTCTTTAATTTCTATATTATTTGGCCAGCCTTCTTTGCCTTCTTCCTTAGGTGTAATTTTTCCACGAACTTGTACTTGTATTCCGTCTGTTGGTTCTGTTCTGTAGTCTTTTCCCATAGTGTAAAGTTCTTTCATTTTATCGTTTAATATAACGCCATAAATAGAACTACTTCCTACCTGTAGTACTGCAGCATCTGCATAATATGAAAACTCACCACTAACAAGTGTTAAGCCATCACTTTGTTTTTCAGTTTTCCCAAAAGGATCTTGAGTAACCTCTGGTGTTTCTTGTTCTACGTCTTCTTTACAGTTTGTAAAAACAGAAAAGCACAAAAGGAGCATGAAAATTTTCTTCATTTTATTAATGTTTAGTTTATCCTACTGAGCCTTCAAGGCTTATTTCTAATAGTTTTTGTGCTTCTACAGCAAATTCCATAGGTAGTTTATTTAATACTTCTTTACTAAATCCATTTACTATTAAAGCAATTGCTTTTTCGGTATCTATACCACGTTGATTACAGTAAAAAATTTGATCTTCACCAATTTTACTTGTAGTTGCTTCGTGCTCTATCATAGCACTTTTGTTTTTTGCTTCTATGTAAGGGAATGTATGTGCACCACACTTATTACCCATTAACAAACTATCGCACTGACTAAAGTTACGAGCATTCTCTGCACGCGCACTAACTTGTACCAAACCTCTATATGAGTTTTGAGATTTTCCTGCTGAAATACCTTTAGAAATAATTGTTGATTTGGTATTTTTACCTAAATGAATCATTTTAGTTCCAGTATCTGCCTGTTGAAAATTATTAGTAACTGCAATAGAATAAAACTCCCCTACAGAGTTGTCTCCTTTTAAAATGCAACTTGGATATTTCCATGTTACAGCACTTCCTGTTTCTACTTGTGTCCAAGAGATTTTAGCATTCTTTTCGCATAAACCTCTTTTAGTTACAAAGTTGTAAACACCACCAACACCTTTATCGTTTCCAGGATACCAGTTTTGTACAGTTGAGTATTTTATTTCTGCATCGTCTAGTGCTATAAGCTCTACAACTGCTGCATGTAGTTGATTTTCGTCACGACTTGGTGCTGTACAACCTTCAAGGTATGATACATAACTTCCTTCGTCTGCAATTACTAATGTACGTTCAAATTGTCCTGTTCCACCTTCATTAATTCTAAAATAGGTAGACAATTCCATTGGGCATTTTACACCTTTTGGGATGTAACAAAAAGAACCATCACTAAATACAGCACTGTTTAAGGCTGCATAGAAGTTGTCTTTAGTTGGTACAATTGTGCCAATATATTTTTTAACAAGTTCTGGGTGTTCTTGTATAGCTTCAGAAATTGGCATAAAAATAATACCCTTCTCCCCTAATGTCTTTTTAAAAGTCGTTGCTACAGAAACTGAATCGACAACAATATCCATTGCTACGTTATTCATTTTCTTTTGCTCATCTACAGAGATTCCTAACTTTTTGTACATAGCTAATAAATCTGGATCGACATCGTCTAATGTTTTATTTGGGTCTATAGCTTTTGGTGCAGAATAATAAGCAATAGCTTGAAAATCTGGTTTTTTATAATTTACATTAGCCCAATCTGGCTCTTCCATAGATTGCCATACCTTAAAAGCCTCAAGCCTCCATTGCGTCATCCATTCTGGCTCTTCTTTTTTCTTAGAAATAGCACGAACAATATCTTCGTTTAAACCAATGGGAAACGTTTCAGACTCTATATCTGTGTAGAATCCATATTCGTATTCTTTAGTTTTAAGCTCTTCTCTTAAATCGTCTTCAGTATATTTCGACATAATGCGTTCTTTCAATTTTTATAATGAGAAACTTTCTCCACAACCGCAAGTTCGGTTTGCATTAGGATTATTAAAAACGAAACCAGTTCCGTTTAAACCTCCAGAGTATTCTAGTGTTGTACCAATTAGATATAAAAAACTTTTTTTATCAATGATAATTTTCACTCCATTGTCTTCAAAAATTTTATCGTCTTCTTCTTGACTTTTGTCAAATTTTAAATCGTAAGATAAACCAGAGCATCCACCACTTTTAACTCCAACACGAACATAATCTTCGATAGGATTAAAACCGTCGTCTGTCATTAACTCCACGACTTTCTTTTTAGCTGTTTCAGAAACTTTTATCATAATCTTATATAGATTTACTCTAAATAGAGTGCAAATATACAAAATCAGTCGCTTTTAACCATATCAACTAACATTATATTAGCATATGGTTTGATAGGTATTACCTATATAAAATATGTTTTTAAAAATTTATTCTTGAAAGTCAGGATTGGCAAGAAAAGTTGGGTCAGATAATGCTAGAAGAAATGCTTTTAAGTCTGCTTTATCTTGCATAGATAGATTAACACCACCTTCGTCTACTTTTTTCATTAAAGGATCTATTGTTGAAGATTGTTGTAATCCTGAACTATAAAACTCTATTACTTCTTCTAAAGTTTCAAATCTACCATCATGCATATATGGTGCTGTATAAGCTAGATTTCTTAAAGAAGGGCTTTTAAATTTCCCATTATCGTTAGAATCTCCAGTTACACCTCCCAAGCCAAGATCTGCAAATGTTGTATCTAATCCATTATTATGAAAAATATTATCTGTCCACAATGGATTATTTGTGTTACCATGACAATGAAAACAATCGCCTCTTTCCTCGTCCATAAAGACATTAAAACCATTTTGCTCTTGAGGAGTTACCGTTGCTTGTCCTAAAGAGTAGTTGTCGAATTTAGAGTTTGCAGATATTAGAGTGCGTTCAAACTGAGCAATTGCTTTTGCTGTTAATTCTTTTGTAATCGTATTTGTTTTAAAAGCCAGACGAAATAATTCTGGATATTCAGCGTCACTTTGTAACCTATCTATTACATCGTCCCAATCACTATGCATTTCTACTGGGTTTTCTACTGGTTCTAAAGCTTGACGTTCTAGGCTTAACTCTTTACCATCCCAAGTAAACCGTTCTCCATAGTTCCATGCTAAATTATATATAGGCATAGAGTTTCTATTTCCAAAATCACCATCTATACCAATACTTGTTGGTATATTGTCTGTAAATGCATTTTGTGGTGCATGGCAACTAGCGCAAGCCATTGTTTGGTCTCCAGAAAGTTTAGTATCGAAAAATAGTTTTTTTCCTAAAGCGACACCTTCAACTGTTTGAGGATTGTTGTTTGGTATTACAGGAGGTATTATATTTTCTAAAAAAATTTGAGGAATACTGAGTGGTAATGGTGTAGGTTCATAAGTTTCTGTATCTGAAGCATTTTCTTTGGAACATGACCAAACAAAAATGATTAATAGTAGATATATGATCCTGTTTTTCATATTTTATTATTGTGTAACTCCATCTATACTAAATACACTTAATACGTTTTCTTGCATCATTTTTTGTGCATCATAATTTGGCATTAGAGGCGTGTTTAAAACGTTTAAATCCCAAGTATTAGGGGTTTTAAAAAATTCTGCAATGTTCATATTAATATTAATTATTGCATTACTAGTTATGTTTATTGGTGTCTCTGGTTCTATACTTGCATAGTTTTGTTCAAAAACACCCATACTTACACGAGCTGTTCCGTTATGATAATTAAATGGGCTAGGTATTGTGTCAACATTGTACATGCCATCGAACTGAAGAAAGTGGTATCCTCCTCCTAGCATTGTTGGCCAATTCCAAGAAGCGCTATTTAAATCTAGGTATTCTCCATCTATATTATCTTCTTCACTAAATCCCCAAATAAATTTTAAAGTATAAATTCCAGTAGGAATATTGTTGATTTCTGGAGTAAAATTGTAAGTGGTTTCGTCTTCCAAATCTGTAAACTTGTAGCCGTCAAAACTATAAGTTGTACCATCGCTATTTACTAACTGTAATCCTGAAATAAGATATCTAATTCTTGTCATGCTTATAACTTCTCCATTAGCATTTGTTACAGTTTCGGTTGTAAGGTTTGAACTGTTTATAGTTGTATTATCCCATTTATGTGAGAACTTAAAAGAAACGTTTGCACTTGCAACCAAGTTGTCATCGTTATCTTCTCCGCAAGATGTAAACACTAGAGGAATACAAACTAATAAGGCTAAAAATATTTTCATTTTAACAGTTGTGTTTTATTTAATATTAATTATTAATAAATCTGTAAATCCTTTATTTTCAATAATGTCTTCATCATTACTTGTTGTGTCTCCAACAACAATAACTTTTTTATTATTCAATTCTACAATTCCATAAGCAAAATCTATGTTTGTTCCTCCAACGGCTTTTTCCCATTCTATAGTTCCATTACTATCTATTTTAACAGCCCAAGCATCATTTTGCCCTTTGTTTTCAGAGACATCTATATCATTACTTCTAGAACTTCCAGCAACTAAAAAGCCACCATCTTGCGTAGGTGAAATATCTCTAGCAACATCAAAACTGGTTCCTCCAATAGATTTTTCCCAAAGTAATTCTCCATTGGTTGAGATTTTAATTAACCACAAATCTGCTGCGCCTAAATTATTAGAAACGTCTACATCATTACTTCTTGTGTCTCCAGCGATAATAAAATTACCATCTCCAGATTTTGTTATAGACCAAGCTTCGTCGATCTCATCACCACCAAAAGATTTTTCCCAAACTATTGCGCCAGTTGCCGAAATTTTAATAACCCAAAAATCGTAAGAGCCAATATTGCTTGAAATATCAGTATCCATACTATCAGATCCACCTACAATAATAAATTCGTTGTCTTCTGTTTCTACAATACTTTCTGGTGTATCTGTAAATAAACCTCCATAGTATTTACTCCATTCTATAGTGCCTGAGGCGTCTAGTTTTACTGCCCAATAATCTCCACCAGCATGTTTATTACTGTTTTTAGATGTGTTACCTTCTCCATTAGAGGCTGTTACGTCAAGCACTCCAGTTATTAAGTAACCAGAATTGCTGGTTTGAATTACAGAAATTCCATAATCTGCTCCCTGATAACCAAAAGATTTTTGCCATGAAATATTTCCTGAAGCATCTAATTTTGCTAACCAATAATCATTTTGACCATGATTTCCAGAAACATCCTCATCGTTACTAAAGCTTGAACCTAAAATAGCATAACCACCATCTGTAGTTTGTATTATGTCGCTTCCTTTATCGTCTGCGCTTCCACCAAAGGTTTTACTCCACTCTACCTCATTTTCTTCATTAAATTTAAGTATCCAGAAATCGAAACTTTCATTTTGTTTATCTGTAATATCGCCATTCATGCTTTGTGTAAAGCCAAGTACTGCATAGCCACCATCACTTGTACTAACAACTTCTTGGGCACTATCGTTTTTTGTACCACCAAAAGTTTTAATAGAATTAATTATTCCAGAAGCAGATGGGTTGTTTGAACCATCATTTCCTTTACTATTATCATAATCATTTTTACAACTTAAAACAGTAATTAAAACGAATAGATATAGGAATAAATGTCTTTTTTGATTCATTTTATTGTTATTAATTGCTTTTTCTAACGATAAAAAGACCTCCCTCAATATCACTTAGAATTAGATTACCACTAGCAAAATAAGGATAAACACTCCAAAGTCCATTAAAACTTGCACTGTTACTTGTTGGAAAAGTATCGAAAAAAGCAGTTTCTGTCATTGCATTAGATGAAGCAGAAATATTTGTAATATCTAATATTCTTAAACCTGCTCTGTAGTTAGCAAGGTAATATTCGTTTCCTTTAACATAACCGTTGTGATCTATTGCTGCTGTTGGCCCTGTATATGTTGAAGATAATGTAGGATTATCTAAATCTGTGAAATCAAATATTAATGTTTTGGTATTAAAGCCAAAGCTTTGTTCGTCTACTTCGTCTCCTAGTATAAAGTAAGCTTGATCCTCTGTAAACCAACCTTGATGTGCGTATGCAGTTTGAGGGTAAGTAAAGTCACTAATTGGGATAACATTAGATTTATCTGTTACATCTAAAATAACGACTTTATCTGTGTTACCATTACTTCCAACATATATCTGCTTTCCTGTGTAATCTGAATCTGGTCCATTGTAAGTTACCACTTGAGCGTCATGAGAATAGCCTCCTGTAGTATAATCGTCTATAAAAGTTGGATTTAAAGGGCTTGATATGTCTACAAAAATTGGACCTCCACCATTTGTTGAAGAGCAGCCTACTAAATAAGCAACACCTTCGCTTTCGTTTATTACAATATTATGGCAGCTTCCTACTCCTGTGTAAATTGCATCTGCATTAAAGCTTTCTGGTGGGTTTGATACATTTCTTAATCTTGTTAAATCAAAAACTTGCATACCATGAGCTCCTGCATTATCTGCGACAATAAATGCGTGGTTATTATAAACTTTCACATCTCGCCAAAAACTTGTTCCTGCATTTGTATCTAATCTTCCTAAAAAAGTAGGGTTTATGGGATCTGTAACATCTACAAATGCAGTACTATTGGTTAAGGCTATTAATGCATATTCTTTACCATCTGTTGGATCTGTCCATCCCCAAATATCACTACCTTCTACATTTGCATTTCCACCTAATGTTAGTGCATCTATAACTGCTAATAAATCTATTCCGTTACAAGGGTAAATTCCTGCCATTCCATTTTCGCATGGAGAAAGCGGTTCATTGTCACAGACATCTCCAATACCATTGTTGTTAGCATCTGCTTGGTCTGCATTTGCTGTTAGCAGACAGTTGTCTATGTCATCATTTACACCATCGTTATCATCGTCATCATCACATACGTTACCCATTCCGTCTCCATCTGTGTCTAATTGGTCTGTATTTGCTATACTTACACAATTATCAATAGCATCAGGAATTCCGTCGTTATCAGTATCTACACCAGTTGCTATGCTAACAGGTTCGTCTTGACAACTTTGAATTACAACACTAAGTGTGAAACAGATTACAATAAGTGAAGCAAGATTTTTTATTTTTTTCATTTTAAAATTTTTATTTTATTACCAGTTTCTTGGTTATAGAATTATTAATTTTCACCAAGTAAACTCCAGCCGAATAACCTTTTGTAGGTAAAACGAATTCTGTATGGTTTATATTGTCTTTTTTAAATACTATCTGACCTAGAATACTATATATTTCTATATTCTCAATAGGATTAGCATTATCGCTTTTTAAAACTGAAACAGATGTTGTAGGGTTTGGTGATAATGAAAAACTAGGAGATAGAGTAAAATCTTCGGTTATTAGAGTGCCACTTTTTCTTACTACAAACAGACCTCTTTCTATATCACTAATTATAATATTACCACTTGAGAAATAAGGGTAAATACTCCAGGCTCCATTAAAACTGGCTCCATTACTACTAGGATAGGTATCAAAAAAGCCAATTTCAGAAGATGTATTATTAGAGGATATAAGTGAAGGTACACTTAAAACTCTCATTCCTGCTCTATAGTTTGCTAAATAAAATTCATTTCCTTTAACATAACCATTATGATCTATTGCTGCTGTAGTTCCTGAATAAATAGTTATTAAATCTGGAATTTGATCTGAGTTTAAATCAAGATCAAAGTCTGCATCAAGATCTTGGAAATCAAATACAAGTGTTCTAGAATTATTACCAAAGCTTTGTTCATCAACTTCGTCTCCTAATATAAAATAACGCTGGTCTTCTGTAAACCAGCCTTGATGAGCATATGCAATTTGTGGGTAATCGAAAGAATTAATGCCAACAACATTAGACTTGTCTGTAACGTCTAGAATAACAACTTGATCTGAGTCTCCATTACTTCCAATATAAATTTGTCGTCCTGTGTAGTCTGTATCTGGTCCATTATAGGTAACTACTTGTGCATCGTGAGAATAGCCACCAGCAGTATAATCGCCAAGAACTGTTGGGTTTGCAGGATTTGTAATATCTACAAAAATTGGACCTCCTCCATTTGCAGAGCCACAACCTACTAAATAGGCAATACCTTCAGACTCGTTAATAACAATATTATGACAACTTCCTATTACCAAATCACCAGCTCCATCATCTCCTTGGTATCTTAACACTTGATTACCATCGAAAGTTAAATCTGGATCTACACCGTTTCTTAGTATTGTTAAATCGAAAACTTGCATACCATGATTTCCTATAATATCTGCAACAATAAATGCATGATTGTTGTATACTTTTACATCTCTCCAAAATGAAGTGTTTCCATTTGCAGTTTCAATTCGTCCTAAAAAGACTGGATTAACAGGGTCTGTTACATCTACAAATGCGGTACTATTAGTTGTTGCAATAATTGCATACTCTTTGCCATCTTGTGGGTCTGTCCATCCCCAAACATCACTACCTTCAGGATTTCCTAAAGTTGTTGCTAAAGTTGATATTGGTGTTCTAGACATTAAATCATAATCATTACATGGATAAATGCCTGCTATCCCAGATTCGCAAGGCGTTTGTGTATTTGTAACGTTAAGAAATGAAAAAGAAATAAGTAGGGTTAGAATGTAATTTTTAAACATTAGGTTGTTAATAATTAGTTTATTTACAAAAATACTTTAAAATGTAACGTTTTGCTTTTTATTTACAACTTTTTTTACGAAATTAAGAACTAGGGTTATTATTTTTTAAATTCATGTAATTAAAAATTAATTTTGCTTGATTTATATTTCAACTTCTTATTTTTGCACAATGATAGAAGATAAAAATCAAGCACGTACGCCTTTAAGTGAACTTGGAGAGTTCGGTTTAATAGAACATTTAACAAAACAATTTGAAATAAAACAGAAGTCGACCATTAAAAGTATTGGTGATGATGCAGCTGTTTTAGATTTTAAAAAGAAGCAAATTGTTGTGACTACAGATATGTTGGTAGAAGGTGTGCATTTCGATTTAAGCTATGTGCCTTTAAAACATTTGGGTTATAAATCTGTTGTGGTTAATCTATCAGATGTTTATGCAATGAATGCAGAGGCAACTCAAGTTACAGTTTCTATAGCAGTTTCAAATCGATTTCCTTTAGAGGCTTTAGAGGCATTATATGAAGGTATTGCATTAGCTTCAAAAATATATAATGTAGATGTTGTAGGAGGTGACACTACATCTTCTACTTCTGGCTTATTAATTTCTGTTACAGCAATTGGAGAAGTTAATGCTGAAGATGTTGTGTATAGAAAAGGGGCAAAACCAAACGATTTACTAGTAGTAACTGGTGATTTAGGTGGTGCATATATGGGACTTCAAATTTTAGAACGCGAAAAAGAAGTGTTTAAAGTTAACCCAAACAATCAACCAGATTTAGATGCATATACATACATAATGGAGCGTCAATTAAAACCAGAAGCGAGAAAAGATATTATAAAACTCTTAAAAGATTTAAATGTAAAACCAACTGCTATGATAGATGTTAGCGATGGCTTGTCTTCTGAAATCTTACATGTTTGTAAAGCTAGCGAAGTCGGTTGCGATTTATATGAAGACAAACTACCTCTAGATCCACAGGTTATTTCAACTTGCGAAGAATTTAATATAGATAGTACAACTGTTGTTTTAAATGGTGGAGAGGATTACGAGTTGTTAATGACTGTTTCTCAGGAGGATTTTCCAAAAATAAAAGCAAACCCTAATTTTACAATTATTGGGTATATTACAGATGAAAACTCTGGACTAAACTTAGTAACTAGAGCAGAAACTAAAATACCATTACAAGCTCAAGGTTGGAAAAACTTTGAGAGTTAAGAAGATATTTTATAGGCTGTATGCAGTTCTTCTCTACTAAGCCTTGCTTGTCTTTTAATATAAATTCTATATAAAATAGAGTTTATTTCTTTGTGTTTTGGTGTAAGCTCTACAAGTCCACCGTTGCTATTTGTAGTTAGCTGTTTGCTACAATGATCACATTTGTATTCCTTAACATGGTAGGTTACTTTTTTAGAAACTTCAAATTGATGACCGAAAATTTTACAGTATAAAGACATAGGTTTAAGATTAGATAGTTTGGGACTATTAATTATTTAAACTTAGATAAAAAAAACAAAAAACCGACAATAAGCTATTTTTTTTCGATGAACTGCACTATTTCTGTAATAAATTTCTTACTATTTTCTATATGGCTCATATGTCCTTCAGAGAAAACATGTGTTTCAATAGTATGCTTTTGTGTAAACTTTAGTATCGCATTTGCATCAAGAATAGTGTCTTTTTTTCCTAGTAAAACAGTTTTTTTAAAAGTAGCATTTGCAAAGAAATCTGAAAGATCTTCTCGAATTCTCATACCTTCATTTGCAGCCATATAACCTTGTACTGGTGTCTTTAAAGCAACCTCTAATGCAGCATTAAAAGCATCTTTATATTTTAATTTACTTTCTGCACTAAAAAGATTTGCAAAACTCATCATTACCATATTTTCATAATTGTTTTGTACCATTTTATTGGCTCTAGCTCTTAGTGCTTTTCTTTCAATATCGTCAGCTTCGTATGTTGAGTTTAATAAGCATAAGCCTTTAATACTTTCAGGATATAATTTTGCAAATGCTAACGCAACATAGCCACCCATGGAATGCCCAATAAAAGTATATTTTCTAAGGCCTAAATGTTTTAAAACTGCTTTTACACTATTTGCCATGTCTTCCATAGTATGAAAATAACCTAAGGAACCCGTTTTTCCATGACCTAACAAATCGATTGTAATAACTCTATTCTTTTTAGTTAATTCTGGAATAAGTGTATTCCACATAGAAGAATCTTCTAAAAAACCATGAAATAAAATAACAGCACTACCAGAGCCTTCATCTGTATAATGAATATTAGTATTTTTAAAATTATGGAATAAAGACATTGTTTGAAATTAGTATCTTGGCAAAGATAATTTTTAAGAAATGAATAACAGAAAAACAATATTAATAATTGGAATATGCATACTCAATCCATTTTGTGCTTTATTTGTAAATGGCGTTATGGTTACAAAAGAACCTATAGAGGCACCTAATCCTGTTTCTAGATATGGTGACACATATGGAATAGGAAAAGTGAGTCTTATTTTTCCACCAAGCATAAAAGCTTTTGCGGTAGATTTAAAACCAAAGAATGCTAATGTTTCATCACTAATATCCGAAGAGGCTAAAATTATTCCAGCATAAGGTCTAAAATCTATCCATTTTGTATAACGTAATTCATATTCTCCTTGAGCATAAAAACCAGAACTACCAATATCTACTTCATCATAAGGGGAACTATATCCAAAACCAATGGATGCATCAATAAATTTTTTAGTATTAGATTGTGCATTTACATTAATAGTTAAAAAAACTAACTACTATAAAATAAATAATATTGCGAAAATTCGACCTCATATTGATACTGTTTAAAACTTAAAATTATAGAAGTTGTATTTGTTTTAAGATTTATTCATCAAATCCTCAATCTCCTCAATTTCAATTGGGATGTCACGCATTAAATTAAAAGGCTCACCGCTTTTTTGGATGACTAAATCATCTTCCAATCGAATGCCAAAACCTTCCTCTGGAATATAAATGCCTGGTTCTACAGTAAAGACATTGTTGGCTTGCATTGGTTCATGCAATAAACCATAATCATGCGTGTCTAAACCAATATGGTGTGATGTACCATGCATAAAATACTTTTTGTAAGCTGGCCAGTCTGGATTTTCGTTTTTTACGTCAGCTTTATCAATTAATCCTAATCCTAAAAGTTCGCTTGTCATTAATTTACCAACTTCTATGTGGTATTCTGCCCAAAGTGTTGCAGGAACCAATAGTTTTGTGGCATCATTTTTCACTCTATTTACAGCATTGTAAACCGCTTTTTGCCTATCGTTAAAACGGCCAGAAACAGGAATGGTACGCGTCATGTCACTTGCGTAATTTGCATATTCTGCACCAGCATCAATTAATATTAAATCGCCAGCTTTACACTGTTGATTGTTTTCTATATAATGTAATACGTTTGCGTTGTTTCCAGAGCCCACAATTGGCGTGTAAGCAAAACCTTTAGAACGGTTGTTTAAAAATTCGTGCATAAATTCGGCTTCAATATTATACTCCCAAATACCTGGTTTTACAAAATCTAAAACACGACGAAAACCTTTGTTTGTAATGTTACAAGCCTGTTGTAATAAGTCTAATTCTATTTGGTCTTTTACAGAACGTAAACGTTGTAAAATTTGGTTGCTTTTAGCTACGCTATGCGCAGGATATTTATTTTTTAACCACTTTGTAAAACGGTCTTCACGAGTTTCGGTCTCTACATTTGCGCGATAGTGCTCGTTAGTGTTTATATAAACCGTATCGCATTGAGACATAATTTCGGCCATTACTTTCTCTAAATCTTGTAACCAGTAAACCGTTTTTATACCACTAGTTGCTAAAGCTGCTTCTTTAGTTAGTTTTTCGCCTTCCCAAACTGCAATATGTGCGTTTGTTTCTTTTAAAAATAAGAGTTCTCTGTTCTTAGGGTTTGGACAATCTGGATATAGTAACAAAATACTTTCTTCTTGATCCACACCACTCAAATAAAAAATATCGCGATGCTGTGCAAAAGGCAGAGTACTATCTGCACTTATAGGATAAATATCGTTAGAGTTAAATACAGCAATGCTATTAGGTTGCATTTTTCCCATAAAATTTTTACGGTTTTTTATAAAAAGAGCAGAATCTATCTTGTGGTATTTCATAGAGAATTGGTTTTTTATTTCCGCATAGGCGAAAATCTCATTAATATATTTTTAGTTGAATTTCTCCGTCAAGCGGAAAGGCTAAGAAGCATACATCGCGCTTGTCGAATTGTAAAAGTAACATTTTATTGCTAAAAAGCATTTCAGTTTTGCTCATATTTGTTAGAATTCTTACCTTCAAGTTCTCAAACTTCCTAAATATGAAATTTAAAATTTTCCTTACTTTTGCTTTATTAGTTATTATTAAAATGGAAGCGCAACAAACGCCTTTAAATAATAATAAAACACAAGAAGCACTTCAGCAAAAAACAAAACTTCAAGAAGCGTCTTTAGTTAAAAATGTACCGTTTCAAAACATAGGACCAACAGTTATGAGTGGTCGTGTTGTAGATTTAGCTGTAAATCCAGAAATGCCTAGTGAGTTTTATGCTGCTTATGCATCTGGTGGTCTTTGGCACACTACAAATAACGCAACCACTTTTACACCTATTCTTGATAGCTCTCAAACACAAAACGTTGGAGATATTGCTGTAGACTGGAAAACAAGAACAATTTGGGTGGGTACAGGCGAAAATAATGCATCGCGATCGTCTTATTCTGGAATTGGAATATTAAAATCTACTAATAATGGTGAAACTTGGGAGAATGTAGGATTGCCAAATTCGCAACATGTTGGTCGCATATTAATTAATCCAAACAATGGAGACGAAGTTGTTATTGGTATAACAGGAGCTTTATATTCTAAAAGCGACGATAGAGGTATTTATAAAACAAAAGATGGTGGTAAAACCTGGAATAAAACACTTTTTGTAGATAATGTAAGTGGTATTATAGATGTGCAATATGCGCCAAATAATTACAATATAATGTTTGCATCGTCTTGGATAAAAGACAGAAAAGCTTGGAATTTTGATGGAAGTGGAAATAACTCTTCAATATATAAAAGTATCGATGCTGGAGAAACTTGGACTAAGGTGTCTACGGAAACAAGCGGTTTCCCAGTAGGAAATGGTGTTGGTAGAATAGGATTGGCAATCTACAATGATAATATTGTTTATGCCATTCATGATAGTCAATTTAGAAGACCTTCCGAAGGAAAAAAAGAAGAAACACGTGGTCTCAAGAAAGAAGATTTTAAAACCATGAGTACTACAAATTTTCTAGATCTTGAAGATAAAAAGCTTAACGCATTTTTAAAAACGAATGGTTTTCAAGAAAAATATAGAGCAGAAAATGTAAAGCAAATGGTGCGCAGCGGAAACGTGAAGCCCATTGATTTAGCACATTATCTTGAAGATGCAAATTCTATGCTGTTTGATACTCCAGTAATAGGTGCTGAGGTCTATAAAAGTCTAGATGGTGGTAAAACCTGGGAAAAAACACATGAAGATTATTTAGACGATTTATATTATAGTTATGGCTATTATTTTGGACATATTCATGTTGCTCCAGATAATCAAGACAATATTTATGTGTATGGTGTGCCCATTATAAAATCTAAAGATGGAGGAAAAACGTTTACTTCTATTAGCGCAGAGAATGTTCATGCAGATCATCATGCTTTGTGGATAAATCCAAAAAACCCAAACCATTTAATTAATGGAAACGATGGTGG
>NZ_JASJHV010000061.1:0-6276 GCF_037625555.1 Lacinutrix sp. | reverse complement strand
GATAAATCAGGAGTTTTACCTGGAGTAAGTATAGTGATTGAAGGCTCCAACAGGGGAGTAGAAACAAATTTTGATGGAAAATACTCAATAGAGGCCAATTCAGGGGATGTTTTTGTATTTAGATACCTTGGATACGAAACTGCTAAAATCACAGTTGCTACCTCTAATATTATCAACATTACTTTAGTAGAAGGTGGTGAAGTGTTAGATGAGATCGTAATTACGGCTTTAGGTATTAAAAGATCTGAAAAGGCTTTAGGTTACTCGACACAGCAAGTTAGTTCAGAAGAATTAACTACGGTAAGAGATGCAAATATTGTAAACTCTTTAAGTGGTAAAATTGCAGGTGTTAGTGTTACCAACACATCAGGTGCTGTCGGAGCATCAAGTAGAATAGTTATAAGAGGTATAAGCTCTATTAGTGGTAACGCACAACCTTTAGTTGTAGTAGATGGTGTTGTAATGGACAATACTGCTTATGGAGACTCATCTAATTCAGGAGGTAATAGTACCCCAAACGGTTTAGCTGATTTGAATCAAGATGATATTGAATCTTTAAATGTTTTAAAAGGTGGTGCCGCAACATCTCTTTATGGAATGCGTGGTTCTAATGGTGTAATTGTTGTAACGACCAAATCTGGTAAAAACTCAAATAAACTAGGAATTGAAATTTCATCAAGCGTAAGTTTTGAAAACGTTTATGTTTTACCTGACTATCAAAACTCATATGGTCAAGGGTCAAGTTCACAAAATTTTGAATATATTGATGGTATAACAGGTGATGGTGGTGTAGATGAAAGTTGGGGTCCAGCATTAGATTCAGGGCTTGAATTCGTACAGTGGAATTCTGTTAATGGTGAAGCGTTACCTTGGGTATCTCAACCAAATAATATCAAAGATTTTTTTGAAACAGGTATGACAACAAATAATAACATTGCATTCTCTAATGGTAATGATGATTATAACGGACGTATCTCTGCGGGTATTACTGATCAAAAAGGGATTCTTTATAATACAGATCTGACTAAATATAATATTGGTGGTAAAATAAACCTTAATTTATCAGAAAAATGGAGTGTAGGTATGACAACTAACTATATTAAAACAGAAAGTGGTAATCTTCCTTCTGTTGGTTATGGTGACTCCAACAATCAGTTAGGTCAAATTGTATGGTCTGGAAGAAATGTAGATTGGAACGCTTTAAGGGATTATAATAACTTACCTACAGCTTTTGCAGCTGGTGCTGATGTAGCGACTCCTATAAACTGGAATGGAGCCTATAACAACAACCCATATTGGGTTTTAGACACTAACACTAATACATTTGATAGAAATCGATTATTAGGAAATATGTCAATAAACTATCAAATGTCTGATAAACTTTCATTTAGTGCACAAACGGGTATCGATTACTTTAGTTCTTTAGATACAAATACAAGAGCTTTTGGAACCTACCAATCTGTTCGTGGTTCATATAAAGAGGTTCAGAGAACTAGATACGAGATTAACTCTCAAGCAATATTAAGTTATAATACTGATATAGGTCAGGATTTTAAATTGAACGCCAACATTGGTGGTAATAGCATGGTAAATAACTATCACAGATTGTCACTAGAAGCACCAGAATTACAAATACCTAATTTATATAATATATCAAATACAAGAGACGGTGTTACACCATCACTTGGACAATCACAAACTGATAGAAAAATAAATAGTGTATTTGGTTTTATGGGTGTTTCATATAAAGACTATTTATTTTTAGATGTTACTGGAAGGAATGATTGGGCTTCAGTATTACCTATTAAAAATAACAGTTTTTTCTATCCTAGTGCTACAGCTAGTGCAATAATTAGTGATATTTTTGAATTACCGAAAAGCACTATATCTTATTTAAAAATGAGAGTAGGTTGGTCTAAAACAGGTAGTGCAGGACCTTTATCACCTTACAGTATAGAACCAAATTTTACATTTTCAGCTAATCCATGGGGAACTACTCCTGTTGCTTTTTATCCTGGAACATTATGGAATCCAAATATTAAAAATGAAGATACTGTTGAAAAAGAATTTGGTTTAGAGGCGCGATTATTTCAAAGTAGGCTTCGTTTAGATTTCACGTATTATGATAAAAAGACTTCTGATGTAATTATGGCAAAAGATATTGACCCTTCTTCTGGTAATACTAGTTACTGGGATAATGTTGCAGACATAACAAATAAAGGGTTCGAATTTACTCTTGGCGCAGATATAATTAGAAGCGAAGATGGGTTTAATTTAGGTATGGATATTAATTTTGCAAGAAATGTAAATGAAGCTCAAAATATAGACGATGATGCTTCAACTAATAATGGTCGTGTTGTTTTAGGTGGTTTATGGAATGTAGATATTATTGCTCAAGAAGGTGAAGCGGTAGGTGCAATATATGGCCCAGCATTTGAAAGATCTCCATCAGGCGATGTTATATATGAAAATGGAATCGCACAAATAGCGGCAACAAGTAAAGTATTAGGAAATATCAATGCTGACTTTACAGCAGGATTAGGTTTAAATATGTCTTACAAAAATTTGCGCTTAACAACATTATTTGATGTTAAAAAAGGTGGTGAGATCTATTCTCAAACAAACTCTTGGGGTAAATTAGCTGGTGTTTTAAGCGAAACTATACAAGGTCGTGAAACAGGTATTGTAGGAAACGGAGTTATGTCAGATGGTAATGGTGGTTATGTTCAAAATAATGTTGTTGTTCCTGCACAAACATTTTTTAGTTCATCATATTCTCAAAATATAGCAGAGTCGTCTGTTTATGATGCATCGTTTGTAAAATGGAGAGAACTTTCTTTATACTATACATTACCTAAGAGCCTTATAAAAAACACTGAAATTGATCAAGTTTCTTTTGGACTTTCTGTGAGAAATCTAGCAATTCTTTACAGAAAAGTTCCTCATATTGATCCAGAATCTGCATTTAGTAGTGCTACTGGTCAACAAGGATTAGAATATGCTCAAATACCTTCTACTAGAAGTATTGGTTTTAATTTAAATGTTAAATTCTAAATTTAAAAAAAATGAAAAAAATAAAATATATACTATTATTAGTGCTTGTAAGCCAAACTTTTGTCTTTACAAGTTGTGATAGTGATTTCGAAGAGGTTAATACGAACCCAAATGACCCTAGTTCTGTGCCTGCTGATTTATTATTAGCTGGTATAATTAGAGGAACAGCAAACATCTTACAAAGTTCTTTTAATGGCGGGGAAACAGGTTCTTGTTGGGTGCAACATTTAGGAAAAACAATTTATAACGGAAATGAATACTACATTCCTAGACAATCTAGTATTGATGGTGTTTGGGAAACTTTATATTCAGTTGTAGCAAAAGATGCTGCTATCATGGAAGGATTGGCAAATTTACAAGGAAATAATAATTTAGAAGGTGTTGCTTTAGTTTTAAAGGCAAACGCTTTTCATAACCTTACAGACATTTATGGTAATATTCCATTGACAGAAGCATTATTAGGAGATACTGGTAATATTACCCCTATTTATGACGATAGTCAAACTGTAGTTTATCCTGCAATTTTAGCGATGCTAGATAATGCAATATCTTTATTAGACGGAACTGGTACTATAGATGCTGGGCAAGATATAATGTATGGTGGTAACTGGGGTCTTTGGAAGAAATATGCTTCTTCTTTAAAGTTTAAAGTTTTAATGCGTGCTCAGTCGGGAGGATATGATGCAACAGCTGAATTAAATGCTTTAATGAATTCTAATAATTTATTCTCTAGTAATTCTGATGAAGCAAAATTAGTTTATCTATCTGCTGAACCAAACGCAAACCCATTTTTTGAAGCTTTAGTAAACGGTGGTCGTACTACTGAATGGTCAATGGGAGAAGAGTTAGTAGAATTAATGAAAGCTAAAAACGACCCTAGACTGGCTGTTTATGCACAAGAAGTTGGTGGAGATGGCTCTGGTGGTGGTTATGTAGGTAAACCTGCTGGTATACGCGATATTGGGAATTCTATTTTTGGTGATTCTGGTAACATTTCTTTGATTGGTACCAAATACCTTGAAGCTGAACAACCTTATTATTTTATGACCTATGCTCATTTAAGTTTATTAATGGCTGAAGCAGCTGAAAAAGGTTTAATTACAGGATCTGCTGCAACTTACTTTAACCAAGGAATTGCTGCATCTATATCAGCCAATGGGGTAACAGGATCTCCTAATGTTAGTTATGTTTCTGGAAGTACAGGAATAACACAGATAGCAGAACAAATTTGGATTGCTTTATATATGCAAGGTTTTGAAGCTTGGTCTGAATGGAGAAGAACAGGTATACCTGTATTACCTTTAGCTCAAGATGCTATTGTAACAAGTATTCCTTCAAGATACTCTTATCCTTTAACACAACAATCCTTAAATAATGAAAATTATACTAGTGCAGTTGCAAATCAAGGAGCAGATAAATTAACTACGTCACTTTGGTGGCAAAACTAAATTAAAAAACATGAAAACAATAAAGAATATTAAATATTTAATACTCACATTATTTACAGTGATCGCAATCTCGTCTTGTACCGATACGGATAATGATGAATTAACATTAAATGCTCAAGAAGGGGGGTTAGCAAACATTAATAACCTCTTAATTAGTTATGTTGTAGGCAGTGGGTCTACCTATACTGCAACAGGTTTTCTACAACAAGGAAATGTTACTACAAATACGGTAAAAGTGTATAACCAACATTTTTATCAAGTTGTTTTTCAAGACATAAACATGCAAGATAGTATTGGTTTTAAAAATACTGATAAAGTATTATTAGAAACTATTAATATTGAGAACCCTAGTAGTGGTCAAATCACCAATTTTTCAGCATCGTTCGATTATGCTGCACTATCAATGAATTTAGTAAAAGATGATGGTACTAGTTTACCCGCAAGTGATGGTACTTTAACTATTGGAGATTATTGGCAATTAACTTATGAATCTACAACATCTGAAGGAAACATTCATGCAAACACCAAAGCAACTAAAATTGCTGTAGGAACTAGATATGCAGGTGTTTACGTTGCTGAAGATACCGCGTACTGGAGAATTGGTGCAGCAGGTGCTTCATGGGATGCTCAAGAAGTTATTATCGAATCTGTAAACGCTACCGTTTATAGACATGTTGGCATAGCACATTGGACGGATGGAAATGAGTATTATTTCACAGTAGACAATACAACAGGGGTTATTACAGTATTAGGTGCAAATTTATCTGGAACCGGTACTTTATTAAACGACCAACCAATAATGACCTGTTCAATAAACAATGGATTTACTGTACTTACTTGTAATAATACTACTTCATTAGCAGAACCAGACGATGTAAATGGAAAAGATGTATTAAACCTTACAGTTGGTTATCTAACAGCAGGATCGGGACCAAGAGAATTTTTCGAAAAATTAGTTAAAAAAGTAGACTAAAATTAAAACAAATAAGATGAAAAATAAATTTATAAAAATAATTTTAATATTTAGTGTTTTTGCATTAATATTATCCTGTGATGACAATAATGACTTCACTGGAGATAGTGTGCTATCAGCAACGAGTCCAATCTTAAGTGTAAGTTTAAGTTTTGAAAACTCACAAACCCTAATTGAACAAGAAAAGCAATATGCTTTTACAGTTGCACTTAGCGAAGCACAAATTGTTGATGTTGCAGTAAAACTAGAACAAACTGATGGAACTGCAACTGAAGGGGAAGATTTTACAATTCCTCATACTGTAACAATTAAAGCAGGATCTTTAAGTGCTTCTGATGTAATTGCCATACACGCTGATGAATTAGCAGAAGAAACTGAAACAGTTAATATTCAAATAGGTTTAGGCAATGAGTCTAATGTTAGTAGTGTTGCATCTGAAACAGTTACTTTCGAAATTGCTAACTTAACAGATGGTGATTTAGTTGTAGGAATGTCTTGGACATCATCTAGTTCGGTTACCGATAACTATGGCAATGAAGTTGATCCTTATGCTCTTGCTGATTTAAGATTACTACTTACAGACTCACCTTATACACAAGTTTTTGAGAGTGCTGATGGAGCAACTGCAGAAACCTATGTTCTTGCTGGTGCTGCACCTGACCGTACATACTCATTCGTTGCCGATTTTTATGCTGCGATGTATGAAATACCAGCAGATATAAATATTACACTTACTTTTGATCAAGTTGGAACGATTAATGGTCAGACACATTCTTTTTCAAGTGCTTTGAATACTACAGA
>NZ_JASJHV010000060.1:0-5855 GCF_037625555.1 Lacinutrix sp. | reverse complement strand
GGTCATCTAACCCGTCTTCTTGTAAAATAGAGTAATGTTTTGCTCCATCGTAAGCAAATTCTCTATAAACCTCGTCTGCAATTAAAAACAAATCATGTTTTTTGACTATAGCAGCTAATTTTTTAATTTCGTCTTTAGAGTATAAATATCCTGTAGGATTTCCTGGGTTACAAATTAATATCCCTTTTGTTTTAGGAGTAATCAATTTCTCGAACTCTTCTATTGGTGGTAATGCAAAGTTATCTTCTATTTTTGAAATTACAGGCACTACTTTTACTCCAGATGCTGTTGAAAAACCGTTGTAATTAGCATAAAAAGGTTCAGGAATAATTAACTCATCATCCACATCCATTATACTTCCAAAGGCAAATAAAAGAGCTTCACTTCCTCCTGTTGTTACAATAATATCGTTATGCTTTACATGGATATCATTTTTAGCATAATAAGCTGCTATTTTTTGTCTGTAAATTTCAGAACCTTCAGACCTTGTGTAAGCCAAAATATCTAAGCCATGCATTTTTACAGCGTCTAAAGCTATTTGAGGTGTCTTTATATCAGGTTGTCCAATATTTAGATGATAAACAGTTTTACCTTGTTTGTATGCTTTTTCAGCAAAAGGTACAAGCTTTCTTATTGGTGATTGAGGCATTGATTGCCCTTTTTTTGAAATCGATGGCATGGTATAAATTTTATATAACAAAGTTGCAAAAAAAAAGTTTAATCTGTGTTATTATATTTCTTAACTTAAGTTGTTATGAAAATAAAAAACATATTGTTTTTAATTATCTTTTTTTTGCCTTTGCTTTCTTTAGCACAAGGTAAGTATGTTGTAAATAATAAAAAAGGAGTAGATAAAATTAATTTTAAACTGCTTAATAATGTTATTATTATTCCAGTTGAAGTTAACGGTGTTCAGCTTTCTTTTCTACTAGACTCTGGTGTTAGTAAACCTAATTGTATTTAATTTTTTAAATGCATCAGATTCTTTAGAGATTTTAAATGCAGAAACTATTTACCTAAAAGGTCTTGGGAATAATGGCAAAGTCCCAGCACTAAAATCTTCTGGAAACACTTTTAAAATAGGTGATGCAGTAAATACTAATCAAGATTTTTATGTCATTTTTGATTCATCTATAAATTTTGCGCCTAAACTAGGAATCCCAATTCATGGTATTATTGGTTATGATTTATTTAAGGATTTAGTAGTTAGTATTTGCTAAATAATAAAGCAAATAAAATTAACCAATCCAGAAAAGTATAAATATAAAATTTGTAAAAAATGTGAAACTTTTCCATTAGAGTTTTATAATAATAAGCCTTATTTTAATGTTTCAGTTAGTGTATTAGATAAAAATATACCTGTAAAATTATTAATAGACTCCGGAAGTAGTGATGCACTTTGGCTTTTTGAAAATGATAGTTTAGGTTTAAAAGTTAAAGACAACTATTTCAACGACTTTTTAGGCTATGGATTAAGTGGAACTGTATATGGTAAACGTTCTAAAATAATTTATTTTAGTGCTAAATCTTTAGTTCTAAACAGCCCTTTGGTTGCCTATCCAGATTCTACCTATACCTCTTTTTTAAGAAAAATAAAAGATAGAAATGGTAGCGTTGGTGGTGAAATTTTAAAGCGTTTTAATATTATTTTAGATTACAGTAATGCTAGAATGGTTATTAAACCTAATTCGAATTTTAAAAAAATATTTAGTTATAACAAAAGTGGATTAGAAGTAGAGAATGAAGGTGTAAGATTAGTTACAGAATATGAGCCCAATACAATATCTAATATTAAGGATAGAAGAATTAATACAATTAACGTTCAAGCTGTTTATACAAACACCAGAAAATTTATAGTTAAGAAAGCGTATACCATTTCTTTTGTAAGACCTGACTCTCCAGCTGCTAGAGTAGGACTTCAAAAAGGAGATGTAATAATAAAAATTAATGGTAATGACTCTAATAAATTTAGTCTACAAGAACTAATTTATAAGTTTTATGATAAACAAGGTAAAAGCATTAGTATGGAAGTTGAAAGGTTAGGAAAAAGAATAAAGGTTATTAGAGGTCAGTATTTAATTACGTATCTTAAATACTATTAAATTTGTTAATTATGGAAATATTTAAGGGTCAAAATCTTCTAGAGTTCTCTGATCGGTTTAAAACAGATGAAAATTGTAAGGAATATTTAGCTATTTTGAAGGCAAAAACTACTTATAAATGCTTAAAATGTAATCATACAGCTTATCAATCACTTAAAGATTTTGGTAGACAGTGTAATATCTGTAGGCATATAGAATCTGCGACCTCTAACACTCTTTTTCATAAAGTTAAATTTGGAGTTAGAAAAGCCTTTTTTATCTGTTTTGAGATGTCGACTACAACTAAAAGTCTATCTGCTAGTTATATGGGAATTCGTTATGGAGTTACCGAAAAACCGCACGTTTATTCATGTTAAAAGTGCGAGAGGCTATGTCTTCAAAGGGTAATAATCCGATGGATGGCAATGTTCATGTTGACGAATTTGTTCTAGGTGGAAAAGAACAAGGTAAAGTTGGACGTAGTTATAACAGCAAGAAGAAAAAGGCAGTAACAGCTGTTCAGCTTACAGAAGATGGAAAAGTAAAACGTATGTATGCTATGACCATTGAAGATTTTTCTTCACAGTCACTACAATACATTTTCATCAACCATATAAACAGAGCGGCAAAAGTTACTACTGATAAATGGAGAGGTTATAAACCTATTGCTAAAGTCTACAATATTACTCAAATTGAAAGTAATAAAGGATTAAATTTTAAAGCCTTACACACTATGATTCATCAAGTAAAATCATGGATTAGAACAACATATTCTTGGGTAAGTGAACATAATTTAAACAGATATTTTAACGAGTTTTGTTTTAGAATAAACCGTTCTCAAAGTAAAGCAACGATATTTAATAACCTAATGGTTAAAATGGTGGAAGCTGACAAAATCTATCAATCTGAATTTATAAGTAATTAACTACTGACCTCTAAAGGTTATTTTTAAATTAGAGTCTTTAATAAACTAAAAAAGCCAAAAACATATGTTTTTGGCTTTTTTAAATTAATTAAGAATATGGGTTTATTGTTCCATTACGCTTTTACTTTTTGTTTTAGTAAGTACACTAGCTTTAGAAGGATCTATAACTTCTCCTTTAATTTTAAGTGTTACAGTTGGTGTAGATGCATTAGATAGAACAGTAATTGTTTTTCTAATTGGCATAACACGGTTTGTGTCATACTTAACTTCAATTTCACCTGTCATTCCAGGCATAATAGGAGCTTTAGGTTTTTTTGGTACAGTACAACCACAACTAGAACTCACTTTAGATACAATTAATGGAGCATCTCCAGTATTTGTAAATTCAAATGTTCTCAGGCCATTAGCACCTTTTTCTACAGTACCGTAATCAATGGTCGTTTCTTTAAATTCAATTTTAGCTACTTTATCTTGAGCATTAATTGAAAAACTAATTAATCCTACAAATAATAATGTTATTATTTTTTTCATCATCTTCTATTTTAAGTGTTCGTAAATTTAAGTACTTTTTACTCGTTCTGCAAAATTATTAGATATAATACAATCTTACAAGTACATTCAGCATATTTAACTGTACATTAATACATTTTAATATTTCACAGAAACAGAAATATAAGTATTTTTGCTAATTAATATTCAAAAACTATTCCAAAGTATGAACATTCCATCAAAATATGATGCAAAAGCAGTAGAAAATAAATGGTACAGCTACTGGACAGAGCATAACTATTTTCATTCTACGCCAGACGAAAGAGAACCTTACACTATTGTAATTCCACCTCCAAACGTTACAGGTATTTTGCATATGGGACACATGCTTAATAATACCATACAAGATGTGCTTATTCGACGTGCACGCTTACAAGGTAAAAATACCTGTTGGGTGCCAGGAACAGACCATGCCTCTATTGCAACCGAAGCTAAGGTTGTTGCACGTTTGAAAGAGCAAGGTATTGATAAAAACGATTTAACTAGAGAAGAGTTTTTAAAGCATGCTTGGGATTGGACCGAAGAATATGGTGGTGTAATTCTAGAACAACTTAAAAAATTAGGATGTTCTTGCGATTGGGAGCGTACAAAATTCACAATGGACGATGATATGTCTGAAGCTGTAATTAAAGTTTTTGTCGATTTGCATGAAAAAGGATTAATATATAGAGGTTACCGAATGGTAAACTGGGATCCAGAGGCAAAAACAACATTGTCTGATGAAGAAGTTATACACGAAGAACGTCAAGGAAATTTATATTATTTAAATTATAAAATTGAAGGAAGTGTTAATACTTTAACTATCGCTACCACAAGACCAGAAACCATTTTTGGAGATACTGCCATTTGTATAAACCCTAATGATGAACGTTTTACGCATTTAAAAGGCAAAAAAGCAATAGTTCCTATTTCAGGGAGAGTGATTCCTATTATAGAAGATGAATATGTAGATATAGAGTTTGGTACAGGTTGTTTAAAAGTAACACCTGCTCACGATGAAAATGATAAGTTTTTAGGAGACAAGCATAAATTAGAAGTAATAGATATTTTTAATGAAGATGCTTCTTTAAATAGCTTCGGATTGCAATTTGAAGGTCAAGAACGTTTTGTGGCTAGAAAAAATGTTGCCAAATTATTAGAAGAAACAGGTGTTTTAACAAAAACTGAAACTCACATTAATAAAGTAGGAACAAGCGAAAGAACAAAGGCAGTTATCGAACCAAGATTAAGCGACCAATGGTTCTTAAAAATGGAAGAGTTGGTAAAACCAGCAATAGAGTCTGTTTTAGGTGAAGATGCAGAAATAAAATTATTTCCTAAGAAGTTTGAAAACACATATCGTCATTGGTTAGAGAATATTCGCGATTGGAATATTTCTAGACAATTACTTTGGGGACAACAAATTCCTGCCTATTACTATGGAGATGGTAAAGAAGATTTTGTAGTTGCAGAAAGTATCGAGCAAGCATTAGAGAAAGCCCAAAAAGTAACTGGTAAATTAGATTTAAAAGCATCAGATTTAAAACAAGATACAGATGCTTTAGATACATGGTTCTCATCTTGGTTATGGCCAATGAGTGTGTTTGATGGTATTAGAAATCCAGAAAACGAAGAAATTAAATACTATTACCCTACAAACGATTTAGTAACAGGACCAGATATTTTATTCTTTTGGGTAGCACGAATGATAATTGCAGGCTACGAGTATAAAGATCAAAAACCTTTCAATAATGTGTATTTAACAGGTTTAGTTCGCGATAAGCAACGTCGTAAAATGTCTAAATCTTTAGGGAATTCTCCAGACGCACTTAAACTTATTGAAGATTATGGAGCAGGAGGCGTTAGAGTTGGTCTACTTTTAAGTAGTGCAGCAGGAAACGATTTAATGTTTGACGAAGCGCTTTGCCAACAAGGAAAAGCCTTTGGTAATAAAATCTGGAACGCCTTTAACTTAACTAATATTTGGGAGGTTAGTGATGCTATAGTGCAACCTAACTCAAGCAAAATAGCTTTAGATTGGTATGAAGCAAAGTTTCAAACAGCTTTAGTAGAAATAGAAGATCATTTTAGTAAATACCGTTTAAGCGATGTTTTAATGTCTATTTATAAGTTGATTTATGATGATTTTTGTGGTTGGTTACTAGAGATAGTAAAACCAGCTTATCAACAACCAATAGATGCTTTAACGTATAATAAGGTAATGGCTATTTTTGAAGATAACCTGAAAATATTACATCCTTTTATGCCATTTCTAACAGAAGACATTTGGCAATATATTGCAGAACGTTCTCCTGAAGAAG
>NZ_JASJHV010000059.1:0-9627 GCF_037625555.1 Lacinutrix sp. | reverse complement strand
CATGCAGATCATCATGCTTTGTGGATAAATCCAAAAAACCCAAACCATTTAATTAATGGAAACGATGGTGGTGTTAATATTACTTATGATGATGGTGAGAATTGGATAAAAAATAACTCGCCTGCGGTTGGGCAATTTTATGCCATAAACGTAGACAACCAAAAACCATACAGAGTTTATGGAGGTTTACAAGATAACGGTGTTTGGGTTGGTGCTCATAATGCTCTAGAAAACAAATCGTGGCATCAAAGCGGTCAATATCCTTGGGAATCTATAATGGGTGGTGATGGTATGCAAATTGAGATTGATAATCGTAATCCAGATATTGTGTACACAGGCTACCAATTTGGAAATTATTATAGAATAAATAGAGCAACAGGAAGGCAAAAGTATATTCAACCAAAGCACGAATTAGGAGATACACCGTATCGTTTTAATTGGCAAACACCAATTCATTTATCTATGCATAATCAAGATATTTTATATTTAGGTGGTAATAAATTAATGCGTTCTATGGATCAAGGAGAGTCTTGGAAAGCCATTTCACAAGACTTAACCCAAGGCGGAAAAAAAGGAAATGTTGCTTATGGTACATTAACGAGTATTAGCGAATCGCCTTTCGAGTTTGGTTTAATTTATACAGGTAGTGATGATGGATTAGTTAATGTAACTAAAAACGCAGGCGGAAGTTGGAAAAACATAACAGCAGGTTTACCTAAAGACTTATGGGTAACTAGAGTTATTGCTTCTAAACACAAAAAAGAGCGTGTGTACGCCACTTTAAATGGCTATAGGTTTGATGATTTTAATTCTTATGTTTTTGTTTCTGAAAATTATGGTAAATCATGGGCCAAAATAAATTCTAACATTCCAAATTCTCCAGTAAATGTCATTCGCGAAGATTATGTAAATAAAAACATTCTGTATTTGGGGACAGATAATGGTGCTTATGTTTCGTTTAATAATGGCGAAATATGGGAAGCATTTTCTAAAGGTATACCAGCTGTTGCAGTTCATGATATCGTTTTGCATGAAGAAAATAAAGATTTGTTACTTGGAACGCATGGAAGAAGCATTTACAAAACAAATGTAGAACCATTGCAAAAAATGAATACAGGCTTAATAAATGAAGCAATCACTCTTTTTGATGTCAAAAAAATAAGAGGAAACAGTCGTTGGGGAAACAGCTGGAGTAAATGGATGAAACCTTACGAGCCCTCAACAAAAATTAAGTTTTTTGCCAATACTGCAGGTAAAAAGACAATTGAAATTAGAAGTGACAAAAATACGGTGTTACAAACTATAGATGTTCAAGCAGATAATGGGTTTAATTATGTAGATTACAACCTAACAATTACAGAAAAAGGGAGAAAGAAACTATTAAAAGAGAATACATTAATAGATATAAATAAAGCCAAAAACGGCAACTATTATTTACCAAAAGGAGGGTATTTAATATACATTAATGGAGTAACAACAGGATTTGAAATAGAATAATACTTTTAAATAATTAACGTTATACAATTGTAATCTTAAACTTTAAATACATGAAAAATTTATTTTTTTACTATATTTTCAATTAGTCTTTTTTTAGTCTCATGTAGTGATGATAATAGTGATGTTGTTGAAAATAATAATGCACTAGCAAATCTAATTATTAAACTTAAGTTCGATCCAACACAAGAACGTTTAGATAATATTGGACAGCCCTCTGAAATTCCAGCAGGAAACGCATCACAATCACCAATTGTTTCAAGAATGAGTGCTAAATATATTGAGCTTACTCCTTCAGCTTTTACAGCTTTGGGTCAAGGAGAAGTATTATTTAAAGGCGATGAAACTAGTCAAGGTGGAAGTCTAGCAATAGATTTTCAAAATGCACAATTTGCATGAAATAATGAAACGTTTTTAACCCTACCATTAAGTGATATCGCAGCTGGTAATTACGAATGGGTTCGTGTATCTCTTGCCTATCAAGAAGCAAGTATTAATCTATTAGTAAACGGCAATGATATTACTGGAACGCTTGGTAGTTTTGTAGGTTACAATAGCTATATTTCATCTTTTGATATAAATGGAAACACATTTGACGTTAATGAGAATAAACTGCAAGGTTTTTGGGCATTCGAAGCTTTAGGTTTTACTTCACAAGGTCAAGCTCCAGAAGGAGCAACAACAGTTCCTAACCCTTTATTTAACTCCTCTCCAATTCCGCAAGGTTCTTGTGTGGTTACAGGAGAGTTTTCTACACCATTTACTATTTCTGGTAATGAAACTGAAGATATAGAAGTCGTTCTGTCGTTTTCGGTAAATAATAGTTTTGAGTGGACAGAAGTTAATAATGATGGAATGTATGAGCCATCTGCTGGTGAGCAGGTTGTAGATATGGGACTTAGAGGTTTAATACCAAGTGTTTCTAATTAATTCTACGAGCTAATCATAGAAACATTAGAAACCAAATTAATCTTCTTTCTGGAAATTTTTGGCCAAGAGAATTACTATTATAGTAGAAGCAATTACAGTCAGGTTATAAAAACTAGATTAATGAACGTTTAGTTATCAACTCACATGTCTGTAACTCCATTGAAAATCTTAGGCTCAACCTCTAACTTATATCCATTCTAAATAATAGATAAGCATATTTAAAATTTGTAATACCAACTAGCGTAAGTTATCTTTGTTGAAACTATACTTTAACTACAAAAACAATGAGCGGAATTTTAAATTCTTCAATAGGAAGAAAGTTTGCAATGGCACTTTCGGCACTCTTTCTAATGGTATTCTTACTTCAGCATTTTTCTATTAATATGCTTTCAGTAGTAGCACCAGATGCTTTTAACGATGTGTCGCATTTTATGGGAACATTTTGGGTTATTCAATATCTATTACAACCTGTTTTAATACTAGGTGTTATTTTTCATTTTGTAATGGGATTTGTTTTAGAAATTAAAAACAATAAAGCAAGAAAAATAAGCTACGCTAAAAATAATGGTGGTGCTAATTCTACTTGGATGAGTAGAAACATGATTTGGAGTGGGCTAGCCATTTTAGGATTCATGGCACTACATTTTTACGACTTCTGGTTTCCGGAAATAAATATCAAATTTATCGAAGGAGATATGTCTGGTCTTATAGATCCAAATAATGCAGATAGTGGTTACAGATACTTAGAGCACTTACAACATAAATTTGTAGACGTTTGGAGAGTTGCACTTTATGTAATTTCATTTGTTTTCCTAGCATTACATTTATTACACGGTTTCGAATCGGCATTTCAATCGGTTGGAGCAAATAACAAATACACAAAAGGATTAAAAGGTTTTAGTAAGGTTTATGCAATTGGAATTCCACTTGGATTCATTTTTATTGCTTTATTTCACTTTTTTAATCATTAATACACAGAGAGATTTATGGCTTTAGATTCTAAAACACCTCAAGGTCCACTTGCAGACAAATGGACAAATTATAAAAACAATATAGACCTAGTAAATCCTGCTAACAAGCGTAACATAGATGTTATTGTTGTTGGAACTGGATTAGCTGGTGGATCTGCAGCTGCTACTTTAGCAGAGCTTGGTTATAATGTGAAAGCATTTTGTTTCCAAGATTCTCCAAGACGTGCACACTCTATTGCAGCACAAGGCGGAATTAATGCAGCAAAAAATTACCAAGGAGATGGAGATTCTACTTACAGATTATTTTACGATACTGTAAAAGGTGGAGATTACCGTTCTCGTGAAGCTAACGTATATCGTTTAGCAGAAGTTTCAGCAAATATAATAGACCAATGTGTTGCGCAAGGTGTTCCTTTTGCACGTGAATATGGTGGATTACTAGATAATCGATCGTTTGGAGGTGTATTAGTGTCTAGAACATTCTATGCAGCTGGACAAACAGGACAACAATTATTATTAGGCGCTTATTCTGCAATGAACCGTCAAATCGGTCGTGGAAAAATAAAAATGTACAACCGTCATGAAATGCTTGACGTTGTTAAAGTTGATGGGAAAGCAAGAGGTATTATAACACGTAATTTAATTACAGGAGACATAGAAAGACATTCGGCTCACGCAGTTGTTTTAGGAACAGGTGGATATGGTAACGTATTCTTCTTATCTACAAATGCAATGGGATCTAATGTAACAGCTGCATGGAAAGCTCACAAACGTGGTGCTCACTTTGCAAACCCTTGTTACACACAAATTCACCCAACATGTATTCCAGTTTCTGGAGATCATCAGTCTAAATTAACATTAATGTCTGAGTCTCTAAGAAATGATGGACGTATTTGGGTGCCAAAACATAAAAAAGATGTCGAGGCTATTAGAAACAAAACATTAAAACCTACACAATTAGCTGAAGAAGATAGAGATTACTACTTAGAGCGTCGTTATCCAGCATTTGGTAATTTAGTACCACGTGATGTTGCCTCTCGTGCAGCAAAAGAACGTTCTGATGCTGGTTTTGGAGTAAATGCTACAGGTGAGGCTGTCTATTTAGATTTCGCTTCTGCTTTTATGCGTTATGGAAAAGAGCAAGCCCATGTAAAGGGATTAGATGAAAATGACGATGTACTAGTTAAAAAATTAGGTCAAGAAATAGTTAAAAATAAATATGGTAATTTATTTCAGATGTACGAGAAAATCGTAGATGAGAATCCATATGAAACTCCAATGATGATTTATCCAGCAGTACACTACACAATGGGTGGACTTTGGGTTGATTACAATTTAATGACAAACGTTCCTGGATTATATGCCATTGGAGAAGCAAACTTCTCTGATCATGGTGCTAACCGTTTAGGAGCTTCTGCATTAATGCAAGGTTTAGCCGATGGTTATTTTGTATTACCATATACTATTGGAGATTATTTAGCCGATGATATACGTACAGGACCAATTTCTACAGAAAGTAAAGAGTTTGTAGAAGCTGAAGCTGAAGTAAGAAAAAACATAGACCATTTAATTAATAATAATGGATCACATTCTGTAGATTACTTCCACAAAAAATTAGGAAAAATCATGTGGAACAAATGTGGAATGGCAAGAAACGCTGAGGATTTAAAATCTGCAATTACTGAAATATCTGAATTAAGAGCAGAATTTTGGAAAGATGTTCGAGTGCCAGGAACACAAAATGAATTTAACGAAGAACTTGCAAAAGCAGCTCGTGTAGCAGATTTCTTAGAGTTAGGAGAATTATTTGCTAAAGATGCTTTACAACGTGAAGAATCTGCGGGTGGTCACTTTAGAGAAGAATACCAAACACCAGAAGGTGAAGCAGTACGTAAAAAAGAGTTTCAATACGTATCAGCTTGGGAGTATAAAGGAGAACCAAAAGATGCAGTACTTCATAAAGAAGAACTAGAATACGATAATATTAAAGTTAAAGAAAGAAGTTACAAATAAAGAATAGCTATGGATTTAAAATTAAAAATATGGCGTCAAAAAAACGCTAACGATCAAGGGAAAATGGTTGATTACCCAATCAGCAATGTATCGCCAGATATGTCTTTTCTTGAAATGTTAGATGTTTTAAATAACGAGTTAATAGAAAAAGGAGAAGAGCCAGTATCTTTCGATCACGATTGTCGTGAAGGAATTTGTGGTTCATGTTCACTATATATTAATGGAGAAGCACATGGTCCAGATCGTTTAATAACTACGTGTCAATTACACATGCGTACGTTTAAAGATGGAGAAACTATTGTTATAGAACCTTGGAGAGCTAAAGCATTTCCTGTAATTAAGGATTTGGTTGTAGATAGAACAGCGTTCGATCGTATTCAACATGCAGGTGGATTTATTTCTGTAAATACATCTGGTAACACTATAGACGCAAATGCAATCCCTATTAATAAAGCGGATGCCGATAAATCTTTTGAAGCAGCAATGTGTATTGGATGTGGTGCTTGTGTTGCGTCATGTAAAAACTCATCGGCAATGTTATTTGTAGGTGCAAAAGTATCACAGTTTGCATTATTACCACAAGGTAAAATTGAAGCAACAGAGCGTGTTTTAAATATGGTTAAACAAATGGACGATGAAGGTTTTGGTAACTGTACAAATACAGGAGCTTGTGAAGTAGAGTGCCCAAAAGGTATTTCCTTAGAAAATATAGCACGTTTAAATCGTGAGTATTTATCAGCAAGTTTAAAAGGATAAAAATAATTACGAAAGTAGAATTTCATATTCATAACATAAAAAACCTAAGCCATATGCTTGGTTTTTTTTATTAGATTTACTTATAATTTTTTTAAAATGAAAAAAACATATTTATTATTTGCCTTAGCATTGAGTATTTTCTTTGTTAGTTGTAAAGCACAAACAGCCGAAACTACTGAAAAACAAAAAAAAAGGTAGAGATAGCTAACTACTCTTACTCAACTAAAGATTTAATTAATAATATTAAAACCCTATCCTCTGACGCTTTTGAAGGTAGAAGAACAGGAACAAAAGGAGCCGAAAAAGCAAAAACTTACATAATTAACGCATTTAAAAAAGAAGGAGTTAAGCCTTTAGGAGGCGATTTTGAGCAACATTTTACATTTTCAAAATATAATGCTGTAAACATTTTAGGTGAAATAAAAGGAACTGTAAATATTAATAAATACATAGTATTATCTGCACATTACGATCATGAAGGCATAAAGAATGGTAAAATTTATAATGGAGTAGATGATGATGCCTCTGGTATTAGTGCATTAATTGCTTTTGCTCAATATCTTAAAGTAAATCCACCTAAATACAGTGTTATTTTAGCCGCTTTCGATGCTGAAGAACTAGGTTTAAAAGGTGCTTACCATTTTGTAAAAGACAATGTTATTCAACAAAGAAATATTATGTTAAATTTGAATATGGATATGATTAGCAGAAGTAAAAAAAATCAATTATTTGCTGTAGGCTCTCGCTATTATACTCATTTAAAACCGACCATTGAAAATTTTCAAGACTTAGGAAAAGTAGATTTATTAATTGGACATGAAGGATTAGGCGATGGAGATAACTGGACGAATTCTAGCGATCATGCAGCATTTCATAAAGCTAACATTCCTTTTATTTATTTTGGTGTAGCAGACCATGAAGATTACCATAAACCTACAGATGATTTTGAGCGTATTGATAATCAATTTTATAAAGATGCTGTAGAGACAATCATTCAAGTTTATACAAAATTTGATGCTTTAGAATTATAAAGTTAATGCAAAAGACAACGACATACTATCAAGAGCAATTAGCAATTTATAAAGCTGAGGTTTCTAAGTTATATAAGCAATTAACAGGTTTAAGTACTGCAAGATTATTAGTTTTTGTTGCTACAATAGTTGGTATATATTTTACATTTAGTAATTGGCAAATTTCGTTGGTTTGTGGTTTAATAGGAGTAGTTGTATTTCTATACTTATTATCAAAACATACTGCATTAAAAGTAGAGCACAGTTTAAAAAAGGCTTTAGTTTCTATAAATGAGGAGGAGATAAAAATTGGCAAAGGAGATTTTTTTCATAGAAACGAAGGACAAGAATTTCAAGACCCACAACACAATTATGCCTTAGATATCGATTTATTTGGTCGTGGTTCTTTTTTTCAGTTTGTAGATAGAACAGCAACACAAATTGGTGCTTTAGCATTATCTAAAGCATTAAAAGCTAATGATATTTCTGATATTGATAAAAGACAAGAAGCAATAAAAGAACTCTCTACAAAACCAGAATGGCGACAACAGTTTCAAGCCACTGCAAACTTAATAAAAGTTGAAACTAAACCAGATCAAATTATTATTTGGTTACACAAGCATAACTCGTTTTTACCAAAATTTTTAAAACGTCTACCACTAGCGTTTGCAATAGTTTCAATACTACTTCTAGTTTTAGGTATAATACAACTAATCTCCATTAATTATTTTGGGTATTGGTTATTAATTGGGTTGGCTATTACTGGTAAATATTTAAAAAAGATAAACGACTTAGCCGCTAATACAGATAAAATTCGTGATACGTTTAGACAATACGCTCAGCTTTTAAATGCTATCGAAAACGAAACATTTACTTCAGAATTACTTCAGGAAAAACAAAAAAGTATTCAATTAAAAGATAAAAAAGCATCAGCTATATTAGCCGCTTTATCCAAAGCGATGGATGCTTTAGATAATAGAAATAATCTTATTTCTGCTATTTTTGGAAACGGTTACTTTCTAACAGATATAAAAAACAGTTATGCAATCGAGCAATGGATTGAAACTTACCATAACAAAGTAGAAGATTGGTTTGAAGTTGTAACATTTTTTGACGCTTATAACAGTTTTGGGAACTATGCTTTTAACCACAAAAACTACATCTATCCTAAAATTATAGAAGTAGGAAAGCAAACTAAAGTTACCAAATTAGGTCATCCATTACTAAAAACCGAAAAGCGTATTGATAATAATTTCAATATAGAAAACGAGCAGTTTTTTATTATTACAGGAGCAAATATGGCTGGAAAAAGCACGTTTTTAAGAACAGTTTCTTTACATATTGTAATGGCCAATGTTGGCTTGCCTGTTTCTGCAAAAACAAGTGAATACGTTCCAGTAAAACTAATTACAAGCATGCGAACAAGCGATTCTCTAACAGACGATAGTTCTTATTTCTTAAGTGAATTAACACGCTTAAAACACATTGTAGATGCTATTGAAACAGATAATTATTTTATTATTCTAGACGAAATTCTAAAAGGAACAAATAGTACAGATAAGGCCATTGGCTCAAGAAAATTTGTAGAGAAGTTAGTAGCAAGTCATGCCACAGGAATTATTGCAACACACGATTTAAGTTTATGTGAAATCGAAAAAGAACTAGAAGAAGTAAAAAACTACTATTTCGATGCACAAATTATTGATGATGAGTTGTATTTCGATTATACTTTTAAAAAAGGAATTTGCCAGAATATGAATGCTAGTTTCTTATTAAAGAAGATGGAAATTATTTAATTGCTTAGAACAAAAAAAGAAGGGTTTAGAACATTCTTTATCCATTACATATACAAATAAAGGTTTTAGTCTCTACCTTAGCTATCCTATAAGTTTAATATCAAGTCTTTTATTGCATTTTCTAACTCTGATGGACTGTAATAATGATGTAGTTTTACAATATTCTTCTTAGATCTTTGATACCTCTCTATCTTTCCTTGGGTTTGAGGATGATTAGGTTTGCCTCTAACGTGTCCCATTCCTATTTCTGATAAATAGGATTTTAACTCATTAGAGATATAACAACTTCCGTTATCAGATAGTAATCTTGGAATTTTTTTTTCTTCCAGATTTGCATTATAAATTGCAGTATCAATACTTCTTTTTACGTCTTCAGTTTTCATTCTTTCACAGAGTTCCCAGCTCACAATATACCTAGAGTAATCATCCATAATTTTTGATTTTAAAGTAGGTGAAGTCAGTCTGCCATTGTTGATGTACTCTTGAAGGTTGGTCTTTAAACTTCTTTGCTGCAGCTATTACAATATGAGTTGGAGTGGTTATCAATCCTCTTGTTTTTAGTATCCTATAGACAGAAGACTCAGAGATGAAATATCCTCTCTGATCTGTGATGTGTGCCGCTAACTCTCTTGGAGATAATTCAGGTCTTTCTAATGC
>NZ_JASJHV010000058.1:0-33275 GCF_037625555.1 Lacinutrix sp. | reverse complement strand
AGCAGATGCGACAGAACCAAGACTTGCTTCTTTAGGGTTATATATCCATTTCACATCTAATCCTCAAAAAAGAAAACGACTTTAAAATCGATATAGGGGGTGTTATTTTGAGAATGATGGTTGGGATTTTTGGAGTTTTTTTTTAAGCTTAGATTAATTTACCGTACAATAACCGTACAAATACATAAAATAAAAAACCCCAAATAACACATATTCAGGTATTTGAGGTTTATATCTGTACTCAAAGTGGGAATCGAACCCACACTTCCGAAGAAACTGGATTTTGAATCCAGCGCGTCTACCAATTCCGCCATTTGAGCAATTAAATAGTGTGCAAAAATATATATATTTTAATTAAATACCTTAAAAATACTACTGATTATGCTTCATAGATGAAAAAAAATTATAAATTTGCAACTTATTAAAAATAACATAGTGTATATCACTATTTTAAAACATTTTTACGATGCCAAACACTAAGCCAGACGCAAAGATTTTTACTATAACACAAAGTAAAGTTTTAGCCGAGAAAATTGCGCAAGTATATGGTGCGCAATTAGGTAAAGTAATTACGTCGACTTACAGTGATGGAGAGTTTCAACCATCTTACGAAGAGTCTATTCGTGGCACAAGAGTTTTTATAATTGGATCTACAAATCCAAGTTCTGAAAACTTAATGGAAATGTTATTAATGCTTGATGCCGCAAAGCGTGCTTCTGCTAGACATATTACAGCAGTTTTACCATATTTTGGTTGGGCAAGACAAGATAGAAAAGACAAACCAAGAGTACCAATTGCAGCAAAATTAGTTGCTAAAATGCTTGAAGCAGCAGGAGCTACAAGAATAATAACCATGGATTTGCATGCAGATCAAATTCAAGGGTTCTTTGAAAAACCAGTAGATCATTTATTTGCATCTACAGTGTTTTTGCCTTACTTAAAGGAGTTAAATTTAAACAATTTAACTATAGCTTCTCCAGATATGGGTGGAAGTAAAAGAGCTTATGCTTATTCAAAAGCACTAGAAAGTGATGTAGTAATATGTTACAAACAACGTGCAAAAGCAAATGTAATTTCGCACATGGAGTTAATTGGTGATGTAACTGGTAAAAACGTAGTATTAGTTGATGACATGGTTGATACAGCTGGAACATTAACTAAAGCAGCAGATTTAATGATGGAGCGAGGTGCTTTAAGTGTAAGAGCAATATGTACTCATCCAATTCTCTCTGGTAATGCTTACGAAAGAATAGAAAATTCTAAATTAGAAGAGTTAATTGTAACAGATTCTATTCCTCTAAAACAAGAAAGTAAAAAAATTAAAGTTATAAGTTGTGCAAATTTATTTGCAGAAGTGATGCATAATGTACACTACAACACAGCTATTAGCTCTAAGTTTTTAATGTAGTTTAACTACATTATATAAATAAGTATATTAATAAATTAAATATAAATAACAAAAATGAAGTCAATTACAATCAACGGATCCCAAAGAGAAAGCGTGGGCAGCAAAGCAACAAAAGCCTTACGTAATGCTGGTCAGGTTCCTTGCGTATTATACGGAGGAGACAAATCAGTACATTTCTCAGCAGCTGAATTAGCATTCTCTAAATTGGTGTACACACCTAATGCGCATACAGTTGTAATCGAATTAGAAGGAGGCGAATCTTTTAATGCAATTTTACAAGACATTCAATTTCATCCAGTAACGGATAGAATTCTACATGTAGATTTCTACCAAGTATTCGAAGACAAGGAAATTACTATGGACATTCCAGTTAATTACATTGGAAACCCAAGAGGAGTAAGAAATGGTGGTGTATTACGTAAAAATAAGCGTAGCTTAAGAGTAAAAGCCTTACCAGGAAATTTACCGGATTATATAGATGCTAACATTGAAGAGCTTAAAATTGGTAACAAACTTTATATAACTAAACTAGTTTCAGAAGCTTACACTTTCATGCACCCAGAAAACACTGTTGTGTGTTTAGTAAGACGTTCTAGAGCAGCAGTAGTAGAAGATGAAGAAGAAGAAGGTGCTGAAGGTGCTGAAGGAGATACACCTGAAGAAACTGCAGCAGAATAAATAACAACATCTTATAAATATTATTAAAGCATCCTGATTTATTCAGGATGCTTTTTTATTTTTACAAAAAAACAACTCTAAAATGTTTAATTGTATTAAAGAATTGTTTAAAAGAAATAATATTACAATAAGTATTGAAGAAACAAGTCCTATGAAAAAATTCTTAATTGTTGGTCTAGGGAATATTGGAGAAGAATATGAACACACGCGACATAATATTGGTTTCAAAATTTTAGATTTTTTTGCTAAAAAAGAATCGATAGTATTTGAAACCAAAAAGCTTGGGGATATAGCTACCTATAAATTTAAAGGAAGAACTTTTATTCTTTTAAAACCAAATACCTATATGAATTTAAGCGGGAAAGCCATTCTATATTGGCTTACAAAAGAAAAAATATCTATAGATAATCTCTTAGTTATTACAGATGATTTAAATCTACCTTTTGGTATTATTAGACTAAAAACTAAAGGTAGTGATGGTGGGCATAATGGATTAAAAGACACTCAACAAAAGTTAAACACTTCAAAATACAATCGCTTTAGATTTGGCATTAGGGACGCCTTCAGTAAAGGCAGACAAGTAGACTATGTCTTAGGAGAATGGTCTGAAGAAGAAAATTTAAAATTAAATGAGCGCTTAGAAAAAGCAACAGAATTAATTAAATCTTTTGGCTTAGCAGGTATAAACGAAACAATGAATAGTTTCAATGGAAAATAAATTAACAACAAGAATTTCATTATAATCGGTTAATTGACTATTTTTATAAATATTTTAACAAAAATAACTTAATAATACATCAACATGAAAAAAATTACTTTCAAATTATTAATGCTTACAATGTTTTGTTTGCCAACACTTGTCTTGGCTCAAAACAAAGTGAACGCACAACCGGAAAAATGTTTGACAGACATTTATAATGCCAATTTACTAGAAACAAACCCAGACATGATGGGTAGTGAAACTTTTAAGTTAAATCTAGAGCAAAAAATTAATAACGCTAAAAATAATGGTTTCAAGAAAGTTGTAGTAAACATACCTCTTGTTATTCATGTTTTACATAACGGAGAACCAATTGGTTCAGGACCAAATATTACAGATGCACAAGTATTATCTCAAGTAACTGTTTTAAATGAAGACTTTAGAAATATGGTTGGAACTCCAGGTCAAAGTTCTGCTGGTGGTGTAGATGTAGAAGTTAATTTTGTATTGGCACAACAAACTCCTAATGGTTGCCCAACAAATGGAATTAATCGTGTTAATATTTGTCAAGATGGTACAGATCAAGCAGCTGTAAACTCTTGGAAAGCTCAAACGATATGGAATCGTGATTTATACATGAACATGTGGTCATCTAAATATGTAGGTGATTTAAATGGTATTCTTGGTTTCGCACAATTTCCTGGTGGCCCAGCAAATACTGATGGTGTTAGTGCTGGACATACTTATTTTGGAAGCTCAGATTACAACGACGGAACGTTTAACACAAGTCCTCCTTACGATAAAGGAAGAACAATGACACATGAAGTTGGACACTATTTAGGTTTATTCCACACTTTTCAAGGTGGATGTGTTGGAGCAGGTGATGGTGTAGCAGATACACCTGCAGTAGACGCTCCAAATTACGGTTGTCCTACTGGACATAGTTCTTGTGGAACTGTTGATATGTTAGAAAACTATATGGATTACACAGATGATTTATGTATGAACACATATACCGCTGGGCAAAAAGTTGTAGTTCAAGCTGTATTGGCTGGTTCTAGAAGTACATTATCTACTTCTAATGGAGCAAATCCTCCAGCATCAGTAGCTACTGATGTTGAAATTGCAGTAGAAAGCACAAATGTATCTTGTGGTACCGAAATAAATCCAGCAGTTATTATTACTAACTGGGGAACTAGCCCAATCACAAGTACAGTAATTACTTACGATATAGATAATGGAACTCCAACAAATTTTAATTGGTCTGGAGCATTAGCTTATGGTGAATCTGAAACTGTAACATTACCCACTATGACTTCTACAGATGGAGACCATGATATTAACGTGACTGTTGTTACTACTGGTGATGCTCGTGTATGTAATAATACAGATTCAACTTGTTTTACATTATCTGCTTCTGCTGGAGCTTGTGCGTCGGTAGGAAACTCTACAGATAATTACTTTACTAGTACTACTGGTGTAATCTTCAATACTATAAGTAATTTAGATAATAATCCTGGACATCCAAATGATAGTGATAATGGCTATTCGGATTTCACTAATTTATCTACAGATGTTAATAAAGGAGCAGCTTACGATCTTTCAGTTTTTGTAAATACAGATGGTCCATATTTTGTAAGAACTTTAGCTTGGATTGACTGGAACCAAAACTGTACTTTTGATGCTAATGAAGAATATGATCTTGGAGAATCTATTGATGTAGATCATGGAGTAAGTTCAGCTTCACCTTTATCAATTTCAATTCCTTCCGATGCAATTGTTGGAAGCACAACTATGCGTATTATTACTAAATGGTCAGGTAACTCTGGAGGATTATTTACTCCAGTAGCTTGTGACACTGGTCATGATGGAGAAACGGAAGATTATTCACTTAATGTTTTAGCACCATTAAGCGTAGATGAATTTGGTTTATCTGCAATCTCAATTTTCCCTAATCCAACAAATGGAATATTAAATATTAAAGGATTAGAAATTGCTTTAGAAAATGTAGAAATTTATAGTATTACTGGTCAAAGAGTAATGACTGTAACTACAAACCTAGAGGCAATAAATGTAAGTGCAATTGCTAACGGTGTTTACTTTTTAAAATTAAACACAGCTAATGCAACTAAAACAATTAAGTTTATAAAAGAATAATCTTTTATAATTCTATTTAAAAAAGCGGATTGAAAGTAATTTCAATCCGCTTTTTCTATTTTTGTAATTAAATTATTGATAATTGAAACCTAGCTTAGTACAAAAAAGTAATACTGTAGTAACAATTGGCACCTTTGACGGTGTGCATATTGGGCATCAAAAAATTATTCAACGGCTGATTGAAGTTGCTAAAAACAAAGGCCTTACATCTACAATACTTACCTTTTTCCCGCATCCAAGAATGATATTACAAAAAGATGCAGATATTAAACTAATAAACACATTAGAAGAAAAAGAGCAGGTGCTTAAACACTTTGGTTTAGAAAATCTTGTGGTTAAAAAATTTACCAAAGAGTTCTCTCGCTTATCTGCCCAAGAATTTGTTGAAAAAATTTTAGTTAAACAGCTAAAAGCCAAACACGTAATAATAGGATATGATCATCATTTTGGTAGAAATAGGAGTGCTAACATTGAAGATTTAAAATCTTTTGGAGCTCAATATAATTTTGAAGTAGAAGAAATAACAGCTCAAGATATTAATGATGTATCAGTAAGTTCAACAAAAATTAGAACGGCATTACTTGAAGGTGATATAAAAACAGCAAATAGCTATTTAGGCTATACCTTTATTATTTCTGGAATTGTTGAAAAAGGCAGAGGAATTGGAAGAACTATAGGTTTCCCTACTGCAAATATTGCGATTAAAGAACACTATAAATTAATACCTAAACAAGGTGTCTATGTTATAAAATCTGTAATAGATAATGAAACAATTTATGGTATGATGAATATAGGCACAAACCCAACACTTAGTGGTGTAACAGAAACTATAGAAGTTAACCTGTTTGACTTTGAAGCCAATTTATATAATAAAAAAATAACTATAGAACTTCTTGAGCGGCTTAGAGACGAAGTAAAATTTGAATCTGTTGATGCGCTTAAGCAACAATTAACTAAAGATAAAAACAACGCTTTACAATTTATTAATAGTGATGCTAAATAAATTCCTTTTTAAATATATAGATAATAGTTCACTAATTGTTTTTAGAATTATTTTTGGTTTTTTATGTTTTGCAGAATCTGTAGGAGCTATTTTTACTGGTTGGATAACAAAAACACTTGTAGAGCCTAAATTTACATTTACTTTTTTAGGTTTCGAGTGGTTACAACCATTACCAGGAAATTGGATGTATATTTATTATGCAATTATGGGTGTTTTTGGTCTACTTATTATGTTGGGCTATAAATACAGGTTTAGTGCTTTCATGTTTTTTATAATGTGGTGTTCTGTATATTTTATGCAAAAATCATCCTATAATAACCACTATTATTTACTGGTTTTACTTAGCGGAATAATGGTTATTTTACCTGCACATAAGTATGCTTCTTTAGATGTAAAGCTAAATCCAAAATTAAAAAGTATTGCTATGCCAGCTTGGTGTAAATGGATTTTTGTTATCCAACTCTTTATTCTATACACTTATGCCTATAAAGCTAAATTTTATCCAGATTGGTTAGACCTTAGTGTTCCATCATCTCTAATGCAAGGAAAGATAAACTACCCAATTGTTGGCCAATTTTTACAAAATAGTTTCATGCCATACCTTGTAGGTTATGGAGGTATTTTATTTGATGGTTTAATAATACCTATGCTGCTTTTTAAAGCAACTAGAAGATATGCGTTTTTTGCTTCTATTTTCTTTCACTTATTCAATTCGTTTATATTTCAAGTTGGTGTATTCCCTTATTTATCATTAGCCTTTTGCTTGTTCTTTTTTAAACCTGAAACGGTTAGAAATCTGTTTTTAAAAGGAAAAGAACTATACACTAAATCAGAAATTATAGTGCCAAGCTATAAACCTATTTTAGTAAGTTTAGGATGCTTGTATTTTGCAATACAAATTGTTTTACCAATACGTCATCATTTTATACAAGACAGTGTTTTATGGACAGAGGAAGGCCATAGATTATCTTGGAGGATGATGCTGCGTTCTAAATCTGGTTATACAAATTTTAAAGTAGTTAATACATCTACAAATAAAACAACACCAATAAACTTAACTAAATACTTAACTAAAAAACAAATACGATCTGTTAATTATAAACCAGATTTTATATGGCAGTTTGCTCAATATCTAAAAACTGAATACAAGAAAAAAGGCGAAGATGTTAAGGTTTATGTAAGTGCACAAGTTAGTGTAAATGGCAAGCCGCATAAACACTTAATTGACGAAAAGGTAGATTTAGCAAATGTGAAGTGGAACTTCTTTTCACACAACGATTGGATATTACCATCAAATTAGCAAACTAAACTGTTTTTTGCCTAACAAAATCTTACTACTTTTACAGCGTTAAAATTTGAGTTACAATTTTGCGTTAGGGTTTGACGTGACATCCTTTTTTATTTCACAAATAAAAAAAGATATAACATAAAGCCCGACCTTTAGGTAACGCCCAAAATAAAAAATATGTTACAAGTACCATTTATTAGAGACAACAAGGAAACGGTAATTAACGGTTTGGCAAAAAGACATTTTGATGCTAAAGCGCTAGTAGAAGAAGTGATTTCTATAGACGAAGAGCGTCGTGCTTTACAAACAAAATTAGATAATACATTAGCAGAATCTAATGCGATTTCCAAAGAAATTGGAAACTTGTATAAATCTGGAAAAGCTGCTGAAGCAAACCAATTAAAAGAAAAAACGAGTATTCTAAAAGAGGCTTCTAAAACTTTGTCTGAAGACTTAAGTACTACAGAAACAAAACTAGAAAATCTTTTGTACCAACTACCAAACGTACCACATGAGTCTGTTCCATCAGGGAAATCTGAAGCGGAAAATGAAGAGATTTTTGCGGAAGGTAGTATTCCAAAATTATTTGATGCTGCCCAACCACATTGGGAATTAGCAAAGAAGTACGATATTATAGATTTTGAATTAGGCAATAAAATATCTGGCGCAGGATTTCCTGTCTACAAAGGAAAAGGTGCAAGGTTACAACGTGCACTAATTGCATATTTTTTAGACAAAAATACTGCAGCTGGCTATACTGAATACCAATTACCACATTTAGTAAACGAAGCATCTTGTTATGGAACTGGACAATTACCAGATAAGGAAGGGCAAATGTATCATGACTCAATAGACGATTTATATTTAATACCAACTGCAGAAGTTCCTGGTACAAATGTTTTTAGAGATGTGCTATTAAATGAAAGCGAATTACCTATAGGAATTACTGGTTACACACCTTGTTTTAGACGTGAAGCAGGAAGTTATGGCGCAGATGTTCGTGGTTTAAATAGATTACACCAATTCGATAAAGTTGAAATTATTAGAGTAGAGCATCCAGACAATTCTTACAAAGCGTTTAATGGCATGATTGAACACGTAAAAGATATTTTAAGAGAGCTTAAACTCCCTTTTAGAATTTTAAAATTATGTGGTGGAGACACTGGTTTTCCTGCTGCAATGACTTACGATTTTGAAGTTTTTTCGACTGCTCAAGACAGATGGTTAGAAATATCTAGTGTTTCTAACTTTGAAACTTATCAAGCAAACCGTTTAAAACTACGTTTTAAAAATGCAGATGGTAAAAACGAATTAGCACATACATTAAATGGAAGTTCTTTAGCATTACCAAGAGTATTAGCTGGTATTTTAGAAAACTATCAAACAGAAAAAGGTATAGAGGTTCCTGAAGCGTTAATACCATACACAGGTTTTCCTATTATAAACTAACAAACGCTTTACATAAATTAACTAATGCCTGAATTAAATCAGGCATTTTTTATATCTTTTTTTAAGGCATAACATTTGCTATATTTACACAAATACTTTCTATGCGCTTTTTATTTATTTTATGTTTTTTATTTAGCCTTAATGGGTTTTCACAAGACGATATTCTTGCACGAGAATATTTTAAAAACGGTGAGTTTGAAAAAGCATTAATCTCTTATAAAAAATTATACTCTAAAAATAAAAGAAATCGTAACTATTTAACGCTACTGGTAAAAACACACCAACAATTAGAACAATACAAAGCCGTAGACACACTACTATTAGACTATTTGAATATAGTAAACAATCCTGCTACATATGTAAAATTAGGCTATAATTATATGTTGCAAAAAGATACTTTAAGCGCAAAAATAAATTATAAAAAAGCCATAGATGCTGTAGAGTTAAAACCGCAATTAGCAACTATTGTTGGTATCGATTTTGAAGACGTATCCTTATTAGACCAAGCAATAGAAGTCTATAATATTGCAATGGAAGCAAGACCTGAGCTAAACTACAACATGAAGTTAGCACGTATTTATGGAGAGAAAGGTGATGTTGAAAAGATGTTTAATAGCTATATTAATTTTTTAGAAATTAATATAAATTACCAAAACTCTATAAAAAGAGAGCTTAGCACTTTTGTAAGTGAAAATAAAGAAAATGAGAACAATAGTCTTCTAAGAAAAATACTATTGAAAAAAAATCAAACGTCTCCAAACACAATGTGGAACGAAATGTTAAGTTGGTTATTTACTCAGCAAAAAAAATACAACAAAGCATTTATACAAGAAAAAGCGATATACAAGAGAGAATTAGAGTCTTTAGAGCGTATAGAAGAGTTAGCAAACATTGCTTATACCCAAAAACAACCAGAAGCTGCAAAAAAAATATATCAGTTTATTGTAGATAATACTCAAGATATCGATATTAAAATAAATGGCCATTACAACCTTATTAATATTGAAACTGAAAACGCATCTAAAGAAGATTATAAAATAATAAACCAAACTTATTTAAGTTTGTTTGATACCTACGGTAAAACAACCCGAACACTAGATCTTCAAATTGCTTACGCTCACTTTTTAGCCTTTTGTCTTGACCAAACTAAAGAGGCCGTTTCATTTTTAAAAAACAGTCTAAAACTTGAGGTTAGCAACTATCTTTTAGCAAAAATCAAGTTAGAACTTGGAGACATTTTAGTTTTAGAAGAAAAATTCAACGAAGCTTTAATTTATTACACACAAATACAACGCTCATTAAAAAATAGTACAATTTCTCAAGAAGCACGTTTTAAAGTAGCAAAAACAAGTTACTATAAAGGTGATTTTAAATGGGCAGAATCTCAACTGAAAATTTTAAAAGCTTCTACCTCGCAACTAACTGCTAACGATGCATTAGATTTAAAGTTACTAATTGCAGATAATAAAGCAGAAGACTCTTTACAAGTTGCTTTAAAAAAATATGCAAAAGCAGATCTGCTAGCTTTTCAAAATAAAAAAGAAGATGCGATTATTATTTTAAACGCCATTTTAAAAGAACACAAAACCGAGGCTATTATTCCACAAACGCTATTAAAACAAGCACAGTTATTTGAAGAAAAAAAACAATTTAAAAGGGCTAAAACCAATTACGAACGTCTAATTCAAGATTTTAAAGAAGGTATTTTAGTAGATGATGCTATATATGCTTTAGCAGAGATTTATGCTAATAAATTAGATCAGCCAGAAAAGGCTAAAGCACTCTATGAGAGTATTATTTTTGAGCACGCAGATAGTATCTATTTTGTTGAGTCTAGAAAAAAATACCGAGCACTTAGAGGTGATGCAATTAATTAGTCTTTTTTTAAAATATTATTTATAATAAACTAAAAATGGTAGTAGCAGAAACTAAACGTCTTATTATATCTCAATTCTCTATTAAAGATGCTCCATTTTTTATGGAGTTAGTAAACACACCAAATTGGATAAAATATATAGGAGACCGAAATATTAGTACCATTAAGCATGCGGAAGATAGAATAACAAATGGTCATTTAAAAAGCTACAAAATCTATGGTTTTGGATTTTATATTTTACGTTTAAAAGAAAGTTTAAAACCCATTGGAACCTATGTTTAATTAAAAGAGAAACACTAGAAAATGTCGATTTTGGATTTGCTATGCTACCAGAACAAGAAGGTCTTGGTTTAGGGTTTGAATCTTCGGAAGCTATTATTGAATTAGCAAAATTTAATATTAAGGAGCTTGATGCAATAACCTTAGAAATAAATAAGAACTCTATAAAATTATTAGAAAAATTAGGTTTCCACTTTAAAAAGAAGGTTAATCCTTTTGAAGATAACATAGAACTCCTATTATTCTCAAAAAACTTATAATATAAAATGATAATTTACAACGTTACAGTAAACATAGACGATAGTGCTCACGACCAATGGCTAAAATGGATAAAAGAACATATTCCTCAGGTGCTAGCAACAGGCAAATTTAAAGAAGCTAAACTTACAAAAGTTTTAGTAGAAGAAGAAATGGGAGGTCAAACCTACTCAATTCAATATAGAGCGCATTCTCGAGAAGCTTTAGAACTTTATTACAAAGAAGATGCAGGCCGTTTGCGTATTGAAGGCGCAAAACTTTTTGTAGATAAAATGCTCTCTTTTAGAACAGAACTAGAAGTTGTAGATGAATACACAGTAGACTTAAAATAATTCCGTTAGTTTTGTCACTCCTAGTTAATTTAGAGTATTCTTGAAAAACACAACATTCATGGCCAAAAAACAATACAATCCACACCAAGTAAAAGCTAAAAAGTTTTTAGGTCAACATTTTCTAGAAGATGAAACTATTGCTGAACAAATTGCAGACGCCTTAACGTTAGAAGGTTATAACAAAGTATTAGAAATAGGGCCAGGAATGGGAGTTCTAACTAAATATTTGCTAAAAAAACCACTAACAACTTACGTTATAGAAATAGATAGGGAAAGTGTAGACTACTTAAAAAACAACTACCTTAATCTGGCATCAAGAATTATTGAAAAAGACTTTTTAAAATATGATGTTTCAGAAACTTTTGAAGACGAACAATTTGCCATATGTGGTAATTTTCCATATAATATCTCAACACAAATTGTTTTTAAAACATTAGAATTAAGAGCACAAATTCCTGAATTCTCTGGAATGTTTCAAAAAGAAGTAGCGCTACGTATTTGCTCTAAAGAAGGCAGTAAGGTATATGGAATACTCTCTGTTTTAACACAAGCATTTTACGGAGCAGAATATCTTTTTACTGTTCCACCAACAGTATTTAATCCACCGCCAAAAGTAGAATCTGGTGTTTTAAAATTAACACGTAAAGAGAACTTTACATTGTCTTGCGATGAGAAACTGTTTTTTAGAGTAGTAAAACAATCCTTTATGCATCGCAGGAAAACCTTACGTAATAGTTTAAAAACATTAGAATTAAGCGATAATTTGAAAGCAAATGTTATCTTTGACAAGCGTCCAGAGCAGCTAGATGTACAAGCTTTTATTGATTTAACTAGCTTAATAGAAAACGACGAAAACAGATTGATTAACACTAATTATGGGTCCTAAAAGCTTTCTATTTGAGGCTTTGGTAAATAAAAAAATTACTTTTAGTGGAAGAACAAGACGAAAATATAAAATTTACAATAAGCGACGAGCTTATAGATAAGGTAGAACACTTAGTAGACTCTAAAAACAATGAAGGTGTTTTAGAGCTATTAAATGAGTATCACCATGCAGATATAGCAGAGATTCTTGGAGATTTAACTACAGAACAATCTACTTTTATTATTAAACTTTTAGATAGTGACATTACATCCGAAATCCTTATGGAAATGGATGAAGACGATCGTGAGAAAGTTTTAGCTACATTATCTACAAAAGAAATCGCAGAAGAAATCGAGGAACTCGATACAGATGATGCTGCAGATATGATTGCCGAGCTTCCCGAAGAACGACAAGAAGCAGTAATTGCACAAATTGAAGATCAAGAACACAAAGCAGAAATACAAGAACTTCTTACTTACGATGAAGACACTGCAGGTGGATTAATGGCAAAAGAGTTAGTTAGAGTAAAAGAAAACTGGACAGTAACAGAGTGTGTAAAAGAAATGCGTGCACAAGCAGAAAATGTTACAAGAGTTCACTCTATATATGTTGTAGATGGAGAAGAAAAATTAATTGGTCGCTTATCTTTAAAAGACCTTTTAATAGCCTCACCAAGAGCACATATTTCTACAGTTTATATTCCTAAAGTAGATTATGTAGATGTAAATGAAGACGCTGAAGAAGTTGCGAAAATCATGCAAAAATACGACTTAGAAGCCATTCCTGTAGTCGATGAAAATAAAGTGTTATTAGGTAGAATTACCATTGACGATATTGTAGATGTTATAAGAGAAGAAGCCGAAAAAGATTACCAATTAGCAGCAGGTATTACACAAGATGTAGAAGCAGATGATAGTATTTTACAACTAACTAGAGCACGTTTACCATGGTTGTTTTTAGGACTGATTGGAGGTATTGGCGCTTTTTTAATTATGGAAGGTTTCATAGACATTTTTAAAGAATACACAGTACTTTTCTTTTTTACACCTTTAATTGCAGCAATGGCTGGAAATGTTGGAGTACAATCAAGCGCAATTATTGTTCAAGGTTTAGCAAATGATGATGTAAAAGGAAGTATAAATAGTCGTCTAATAAAAGAGATGCTTTTAGCAGCACTTAATGGTTTCATTCTTGCTATATTTTTATTCTTGTTCGTATGGATTACAAAAGGAGAATTAGTTACAGCTTTAGCCATTTCTGTTTCTTTAGTAGCAGTCATAATTATTGCTGGTTTAATAGGTACTTTCGTGCCTTTATTTTTAGACAAAAAAGGGATCGATCCAGCTATTGCCACAGGTCCATTTATTACAACAAGTAATGATATTTTTGGAATACTGATATATTTCTGGATTGCTAAACTTATTATAGGAATCTAAAATACCTTTTGTTAAACATGAAAATTCTTCATTTAGATTCTAATCATCCACTTTTAATAAATCAACTAAACGATTTAGGGTTTACAAATCATGAAAATTATTCAGATTCAAAAGAAAACATTCAAAAAATTATTCATGAGTACGATGGTTTTATTATTAGAAGTCGATTTAGTATAGATCGTAATTTTATAGATTCAGCTAAAAATCTAAAGTTTATTGGTCGCGTTGGTGCTGGACTAGAAAATATAGATTGTGATTTTGCACAAGAAAAAGGCATAACATTAATAGCAGCTCCAGAAGGCAATAGAAATGCTGTGGGAGAACATAGTTTAGCAATGCTCCTATCTTTGTTTAATAAACTAAACAAAGCAGACAGAGAAGTTAGAGAAGGTAAATGGTTGCGCGAAGCAAATAGAGGACATGAGTTAGATGGTAAAACTATAGGACTTATAGGTTATGGAAATATGGGTAAAGCCTTCGCAAAAAAACTACGTGGTTTTGATGTAAAAGTACTTTGCTATGATATAAAACCAAATGTTGGAGATATTAATGCAAAACAAGTTTCGCTAGAAGAGTTACAGCAAAAAACAGATGTATTAAGCTTACATACTCCAGAAACCAACAAGACTATTGGCATGGTTAATCTAAACTTTATTAATGCATTTCAAAAACCATTTTGGTTAATAAATACTGCTAGAGGCAAAAGCGTTGTCACTCAAGATTTAGTTTCGGCTTTAAAAAGCGGTAAAATTTTAGGTGCAGGATTAGACGTTTTAGAATATGAAAAAGCATCTTTCGAAAACCTATTTAACAAAGATAATATGCCAGATGCCTTTAAGTATTTAATACAATCTGAAAATATAAATTTATCTCCACACGTTGCTGGCTGGACCATACAAAGTAAAGAAAGACTAGCACAAACGATTGTAGATAAAATTAAAGCAAAATTTTGTTAACTTTAAGCATTAACTAACCTATAGTAAAAATGACCTCTAAAGCAGAAACTCCAGAAGATTATATAGCACAACTTCCAGAATACAGAAAAGAGCCTATAAAAAAGTTAAACACCCTGATAATAAAGCAAATGCCTAAAGGCTTAGAGTCTGGAATGGCTTATGGTATGTTAGCGTATTATGTGCCAAAGTCTATTTATCCAGATGGTTACCATTGTAAGCCTTTTCCACCTTTACCATTTATTAATTTAGCATCGCAAAAAAACTTTATTGCATTATATCATGCTGGAATGTATGCAAAAAAAGAACTTTATGATTGGTTTGTAAACGAATATCCTAAACACTGTAAAACAAAATTAGACATGGGAAAAAGCTGCGTTCGTTTTAAAAAAATGGAAGACATACCTTACGGTTTAATTGAGCAATTACTTGTCAAAATGAGTGTTGATGAGTGGATAGAAATTTATGAGAAAACAATAAAAAAATAGAGTGTTAATATTCAGAAATTCTATTGAGAAGAGTATGAATTAAATTAAAGATAAATGAAAAAAAGAGTAACAGGAATAGGAGGGTTATTTTTTAAAAGTAAAGATCCAAAAGCAGCAAAAGATTGGTATAATAAACACCTAGGTTTTAATACAGACGATTATGGCTGTACCTTCTGGACAAAAGATAAAGAAGGCAATGATTGCTCAACGCAATGGTCTCCTTTTAAGGAGGATACAAAATATTTTGAGCCTTCAAAAAAGAATTTTATGTTTAATTATCGAGTAGAAAATTTAACGAAATTATTAAGTACTTTAAAAGAAGAAGGTGTTACTATAGTTAGTGAAATAGAAGAATTTGAATATGGTAAATTTGGTTGGATTTTAGATAATGATGGCAATAAAATTGAACTCTGGGAACCAATAGACAAAGTGTTTTTATAAACATGTCCTTTTTTTTAGTATTTTTAAAGAATTAACCAAACAACTTAAAACAAAAATTATGTCTGAAGAAAATAATTCTCAATCAAATGTGTCACAAGAAAAGCCTTGGGGTATGGAGCAAAATACTTTTTGCTTATTGATGCATTTAAGCGTGCTAACTTACTGGTGGATTGTCCCGATAATAATGTGGGTTACAAATAAAGATAAGAATGAATTCGTAAATTCACACGGGAAAGCCATAGCTAATTTTCTTATATCTATGTTAATATACTGGTTTGTCGCCTTTATGTTCAGTTGGGTCTTAATCGGATTTTTTATTATGTCTTTATTAGCTATTTTTGCTTTTGTTATGCCAATTATTGCAGCTTTAAAAGCAAATAAAGGTGAAGAGTACAAATATCCAGCAACGATTCAATTTATAAAATAATTGAACTAAGACAATATGTGTATAGTTTAGCCTGAACATTATCTTTCATTCGAGCATAGATATATAATGGGTTTTTATAGAGGGTATTCTATACTTAACTAAATCAGATGAGGAGTTTTACAACACATACCAAGTTAGTAAAAAGTATGGTTTTAATTATAATAATTAAATAAAGTAAACCAAATACAAAATGTGTTTGGTTTTTTTATTTAATTTAAAATCGTAATATTGGAATATTATTTACATTAATAAATTATTGGATTTACAAAAAAACACATCTTCGACGCGCAACAAAACCAAATTGCAAATTTTACTAAAATGATTGGGCATCCTGCTAGAGTATCCATAATAAAACACATAAGCCAAAATAAGGATTGTAATTGAAATAGTCTTGTAAAAGCCATTGGTTTGGCTCAACCTACTATTTCACAACATCTTGCTGAAATACGCAAAACAGGTTTACTTAAACAAACTGTTAAAGGTAAAAACTTGTTTTATAGTATAAATGAAGATAAATTAAACGAATGTAGACGTGTTGTAAACGACTTTTTTGTAAAAACTCAAATAAATTGCTGCAAATAATTAAGAAAACTGCATGTGATTATAAAAAATATGGCCTTATGAAAACTCAAGACTTTTTATCTCTAATAACAGAACATCAAGACAAAGCTTTACTATTTGAATATGCACCAAATAAACTAGTTGGTGCAAATTATCACATAACAGAAGTAAAACACATAACTATAGACTCTGTAGATTGTGGTGCACAAACAGACAGCTGGAAAGAAACCATAATACAACTCTGGGAGAGCCCTCTAGATATTTTAAATACTAAATACATGAATGCTTATAAAGCATTGGCTATTTTAAAAAAAGTTGGCACAATGAAACCTTATACTTTAGATGCAGAAGTTAAATTTGAATATAGTAATTCTAATTTCCACACTGCTCAATTATATGTTAACGATTTCGAAATACTAAATCAAAATATAATTATTAAACTAGGTATTGAGAAAACAGCTTGTAAAGCTTCAGATATTTGTGGCTTTGCTGAAACAGTTATAGATAAAGTAGAGTCGTGTTGCACAACAGAAAGTGGCTGCTGCTAGAATTTAAGTTTAAAAAAAGAGTTCTAGTTTTTACAGAAAAATAAATATGAAAGAAACACTATTTCAAGACATAACTAATACGATTAACTTATTAGACATTAGTTTGATTTCTGAAGAAAGAAAAAACACACTAAATCACTTAGTAGAATACATAAGCACAAAGTTAAAAACAGATGATGCTATACGCTTAAATTTTATATGTACTCACAACTCTAGAAGAAGTCATTTATCTCAAATTTGGGCACAAACAATGGCAGGTTTTTATAATATTAAGAATGTGTCTACTTATTCCGGAGGAACAGAAGCTACTGCTATGTTTCCAAAAGTTAAAGAAACATTATCTAGCCAAGGCTTTAAAATTATCGCACTTTCTGATGAAGAAAACCCGGTTTATAGTGTAAAATTTGCCGATAATGAACCTACAATAATTGCATTTTCTAAAACTTACAATAACGCGTTTAATCCTGCAACAGAGTTTGCCGCTATACTAACCTGTTCTTCTGCAGATAAAGGTTGTCCTATTGTTTTTGGTTGCGATAAACGCATAGCTATAACTTACGAAGATCCAAAAAAATCTGATGGAACACCTGAGCAAACCAACACCTATAAAGAGCGTAGCTTACAAATAGCCACAGAAATGAAATATGTATTTTCAAGTTTACATTAAAAAATTTATTTCTAAGAATTTTAATAGATAGGCTGTTTACAAACCACAATCTAAAGGTAAAACATCGCCAATACGCTGGTTTGCCATAAAACCACCAAATAAAACTTTATCTATTGGAGAGTGGTTTCCATAAGCATCTATTATAAAACGATCGACTTCACTTTCAATAGCAGATTGTCGTCTTCCTTTCCACAATATGTTAAGCTTTTGAGATAGGTTAACCTCTGTTATATTTAAACTATCGTTTTTAAACGTTTTAATATGAATTGATGGTTCTGCTTGGTACTTACCTTTAAATATTTTAAATTTTTCTTGTCTAAGCCTTTTATTAGCAATGGCTCTCATGAAATGAAGTGTAGACTTTCTGTCTGTTTTTTAAGGCTCACTTGTGTTTTTTAGACTCTATATTCTCGAAAAAAGTAGTACCTGAATAAGATACTGAAGCTACTGTTCTAAAAACTTTTTCTAGATCTAAACCAGTATCTACATCCATATTATAGGTAATGTAGAAATCGTTAAGATCAAATTTAACAATATAGTCTAAGGCTTCGTTTTTAACAACTATAGGAGCTCTTGCAGAAGCAACTAGCTGTTTTGTGTCTTTTTTAAAATTTAAAACTAAAGCGTCTTCATTTAAGATTTTACATTTTTTTGCAAACTCTGAGCGTCCTAAAAATTCTTTTCTAAATTCTTTTAATTTGAGTACTCTAGACCACTCATCTTTACTGTTTAAAACAACCTCTTCCAAAGTATTGACATCTTCTTTTAGTTTGAAAATTTTTTCACTATCAAAATTTTCTATTTTATGTATTCTAGTTTCAAAACCTACAAAAGAAATCACCAAAGAAGAATTAATAGGCTGTTGCAAATTAATATAAAATTCGCCATCAAAATTTGTAGTAGTACCAATAGAGGTATTATCGAAATATACAGAAGCGCCTATAATGGGCTCATTGTTTTTTTCGTTTAAAACAACACCTTTTAATTCTTGAGCAGTAGCAGTAAAAAAGCAAAGAGAAACAAATAAGAATAAGGCAACGTTTTTCATTTTGAGAAAACTATTAATCTTCAGTTGTTTTTTCTGGCAATTTACCTTCTAATTCTGCTTGAAACTCTTCCATTACTGGACGCACTGTGCTTTCAGGTAAATCCGCAATTTTAATATACATTAAGCCATCTACTGCGTTGTTAAATAGTGGATCTACATTAAATGCTACAAGTCTAGCGTTTTGTTTTATATACTTTTTTAATAGCACAGGTAATCTTAGAGCTCCTGGTTCTATTTCATCTATTATTTTATCGAATTTATTTAAATCGGCTTCAGTTGCATCAAAAACAAAATCTTTATCTGCATCTTTAAGCTTAACTTTAAATTCCTTTTTTGGGTGTACATATTGAGCAACATAAGGATCGTAATAATGCGATTTCATAAACTCTATCATAAGAGATTTTGAGAAATTTGAAAACTGATTACTAATACTTACACCTCCTATTAAGTACTTATGTTCTGGATAACGTAATGTGGTGTGCACAATACCTTTCCAGAGTAAAAATAGAGGCATTGGTTTTTGTTGGTGTTCTTTAATTATAAAAGCACGACCAAGCTCTATAGACTCACTCATCATTTTATATAGTTCTGGCTCGAAACGAAATAAATCTTGTAAATAAAAACCGTTAATACCATGTGCTTCATATATTTTAGAGCCTAAGCCCATTCTATATGCTCCAGCTAGCACTTTAGCTTCACAATCCCATAAAAACATATGGTGATAATAAGCATCAAAATGATCTAGATCTATGGCTTCATTTGTTCCTTCTCCTACTTCTCTAAAAGTAATTTCTCGCAACCTTCCTATTTCCCTTAATATGTTTGGGATGTCTTTTGCAGGTGCCAAATACACTTCGTAATTTTTACTTACAAGTAATCTTTTATCGTTTTTTTGAAGCGCTGCTACTTCTTTAATCATTTTAGCAGAATCTACAGGTGTAACAATTTTTTTTGGTGTTTTTGGCACCTTTAAACTAGAAGATAAACTACTAATCGATTTTTCTTTTGGCTCAAAAGCATTAGATAGCATATAGGTTTTACGCCTAATAAAGTCTGTAAAATCGTCGAGTGTTTTGTGTTCATCTTGTGCAGTAACACTTATTGCTTTTCCAACTCGAACTTTTATTGTTCTGTGTTTTTGTGTCAATAATTCTGATGGTAATTTAGCGGTTCTAAAAATATCGCTAATTTTGGATAGCTTATAAAACAACTTACTATTTTTGGCATGAAAATAAATAGGAACAATAGGCACATTAGCTTTTTGTGCTAATTTCATTAAGGCTTCCTCCCAAGGCTTATCAACCATTAGTTTTCCATCCTTATATGTAGACACCTCGCCTGCTGGAAAAACACCTAAAGGATGACCTTCTCTTAAATGCTTAATTGAGTTTTTAAAGCCAACGATACTTGACTTTACAGCTTTACGATCTTCAAATGGATTAACTGGCATTATATAGGGCTTCATTGGCTCTATACGATGTAAAAGAAAATTCGCTATTATTTTAAAATCGCCTCTTTTTTCAAGCATTAATTTTAATAATAATATACCATCTATTCCTCCTAATGGGTGGTTAGATACTGTAATATAAGCACCATCTTTAGGAAGACGTTTAAGGTCTTCTTCTGGAATTTCGAATTTAATTTGGAATTCATCTAAAATAGCATCCAAAAATTCAACTTCGCTTAAGTGTTTATTACGATTATAAATTCTATTAAGAGTAGAAATTTTTAAAACTTTCATTAATAGCCAACCAATAAACGTTCCAAATACACCGTATTTATCTAGGTTTATAGCTTTTGAAACTTCTTTTGCAGAGACTAAAGACATTATTGGTTTTACTGTTTTAAGCTTACAAATGTAAGCAATAGATTATTGAGTTACAATTTGCACTGTTTCTTGAAACAACTGCTTCAATAACACGGTTTTATCTTGTTCTAAATTTTTTATGGCTTCATCGTTATAATGCCTAATAGTGTATAATGATACGTTTTCATGACACTCTACTTTAAATTTAGCCTTTAAGTGTAACAAGAGTTTTTCTAAATTATTGTAAGTATTCTCAAAACATACTGAAAAACTAATGGCCGAATTTTGAATTACTACTACTTTCATTTTATATAAAGCTAACAAGTTGAAAATTTCACTAATATTTTCTTCAACTACATAGGAGAAATCTAAGGTAGATAAAGAAAGTAATACTTGGTTTTGTTTTAAAATAAAACAAGGCACATTAGGTTCTATACCTTGAGATTTATTAACTGTAGTGCCTAAATTTTCTGGATTTAAAAACGACTTTACATGTAATGGAATCTCTTTACGCTTTAAAGGTTGTAGTGTTTTTGGATGTATTACAGAAGCGCCATAAAAAGCAAGCTCGATGGCTTCTGTATAGGATATTGTATTTAGCAATTGAGTGTTATTAAAATAACGTGGATCTCCATTAAGTACTCCTGGCACATCTTTCCAGATGGTTACGCTATCTGCATTTAAACAATACGCAAAAATAGCTGCTGTATAATCGCTTCCTTCTCTACCTAATGTAGTTGTGAAATTATTAGTATCACTACCTATAAAACCTTGGGTTATATATAATGTTGAAGCATCTACCAGATTAGAAATAATACGTTGGGTAGCTTCCCAATTTACATTAGCATTCCTGTAATAATCATCGGTTTTTATACATTGTCTTATATCTAACCATTTATTATTTAAACTATTATTATTTAAATAGTGGCTAATAATTGTTGAAGAAACAAGCTCACCATAACCAATTACTTGGTCGTAAAGAAAATTATAATTAGGTGATTTATTACTTTTAAAAAACTGTAATAATTCTTGAAATAATTCTTCAACTTTATTAAAAACGTCGTGTTGTGGGTTTTTAAATAAGTCTATCATAATTTCTTGATGATATCTTTTTACTGTCTCTAACTCTTTTTTATAACTGCCCTTATTAAGATACTTATCTAAAACAACCTCAAGTGCATTTGTTGTTTTACCCATAGCAGAAACAACTATAAGCGTATTTTTATGACCTACTGTTTCAAGCAGTTTTAATACATTTCTAACTCCATTTGCATCTTTTACAGAAGCACCACCAAATTTAAATACTCGCACTATATATTATTTAAATAGTTTTTTATTCCGTTTTCATTTAAATGTACAACATCCCAATCGCGTTTAACATCTGCTCCTTTTTTTTCATAAAAAACAATGGCTGGTTCATTCCAATCCAAAACTTCCCAACTCACACGTTTAACGCCAATTTGGTTTGCATACTTAACAACCTCGTCTAAAAGCGCTGTGCCTAAGCCACTGCCTCTCATCTGCTCTTTCACAATTAAATCTTCTAAATGTAGTACTTCACCTTTCCAGGTAGAATAACGTTTGTAAATTAATGCTGCTCCTACAATTTCTTCATCATTTTCTGCAACAAAACAAATAAATTTTGGTTCTTTACCAAAGCCATCCTCCATAAGGTTTTTAACAGTAACCTCTATTGCATCTGGCTCCTTTTCAAAAACAGCTAATTCTATAATAAGATTGTGAACACTTTTCATATCGTTTTTTGTAGATAGACGTATGCTGTATTTCATGAATTTGTTTTTTTAGTATTTTCTTTTCTGTAAAAATCAATTGGAAATCAAATATAGCTTAAAGTTAAATAATGTAACATATTTACTTTTACGAAAACGATATAGTTTATTAAAATAAACGATATTTGCAAAAGCGAAAGTCTAAAAAATATGTCTAGAAAAAACCAAACCTTAGGGGAATTTATAATTGAAAACCAGTCGTCTTTTAAATACACTTCTGGAGAATTATCAAGACTAATAAACTCTATAAGGTTAGCTGCAAAGGTAGTAAACCATGAAGTAAACAAAGCTGGTTTAGTTGATATCATTGGAGCTGCAGGAGATACCAATATTCAAGGTGAAGACCAACAAAAACTTGATGTTTATGCTAACGAAAAGTTTATACAAACATTAACCAATAGAAATATTGTTTGTGGGATTGCTAGTGAAGAAGAGGATGATTTTATTTCAATAAATAGCCAAGACGAGAATAACCAAAACAAATATGTCGTGTTAATTGATCCTTTAGATGGCTCAAGTAATATAGACGTAAATGTGTCTGTAGGAACTATTTTTTCAATTTATAGACGTGTAACTCCAGTTGGAACTCCTGTAACTTTAGAAGATTTTCTTCAAAAAGGAAACCAGCAAGTAGCTGCTGGATATGTAGTTTATGGTACCTCAACCATGTTAGTTTATACTACAGGTGATGGCGTAAATGGTTTTACTTTAAACCCAGCTTTAGGAACACTTTATTTATCTCATCCAGACATGAAATTTCCTGAAAATGGTAATATTTATTCTGTAAACGAAGGAAACTACAACCATTTCCCTCAAGGTGTAAAAGATTATATAAAATATTGTCAAAAAGAAGAGGAAGACAGACCTTATACGTCTAGGTATATTGGATCTTTAGTGTCAGATTTCCATAGAAATATGATAAAAGGTGGTATTTATATGTACCCAAAAAGTTCTAAAAACTCTGATGGTAAACTGCGCTTACTTTACGAATGCAACCCAATGGCATTTATTGCAGAACAAGCAAACGGTAAGTCTAGTGATGGTTTTAAAAGGATTCTTGACATAGAACCTACAGAGTTACACCAACGTGTACCTTTTTTCTGTGGAAGTATGAATATGGTTGAAAAAGCAGAAGAGTTTATGCAAAATGCACAATAAAGGTATTATTCTAAATTAATTTGTTGTTTTTACGCTAGTTTACTAAACTAAATTATTAATGGCAAAGAACGATAACCCTACAAATACCAATACAAACGCAAACGATCCTACTTCTAAAATCGATGCGATTAAGCAGCTTATTTTTGGTGAAAACATACAAGAATATAATCACGAATTTGAAGCTGTAAAGAAAGATATACTAAACAAGAAAAAAGAGCTAGAACAGCTAATGGATGAAGTTAAGGCTGAATTACTTCAAAATATTGACAATCTAAGCACAGATATTAATATTAGAATTACTGAACTAGAAAACATGTTTACTAGTTTTTATTTTCAGTAAAACTAAATCAACATCAAAAAAAAAGTGTCAAAAAAATGTAAAAGAAGTGTCAATAATTGCAAAATTAAAAAAAAAATTAAAATTAGTATGGAACTCTTGAGCAAACTACAAAATTACAGATAATGTTTCGTTGATATGAAATTGCATTAATACTAAAACAAATTCAATACAAGTAATTTCCTTGTAGAAATGGAATTAAGCATTCTAACACTTATATTTACCATCCAATACTTTAAAACGTGAGCAAATCTTTAATCTCGCAAACTTATGCACAGTCTTTGCAACTGCAAAAACTGCAAACTACTATTGCCCAAACTCAAGAAAAAGGAACTAAAACACATATAAAAGGTTTGGTGGGTTCTGCGCTTTCCTTTGTAATACAAGAATGTTTTAAAACCACAGAAAAACCATTTCTTTTAATTTTTAATGATAAAGAGGAAGCTGCATTTTATCTTAACGACCTTGAGCAACTTATAAACGGTAAAGATGTTTTGTTTTACCCAGGAAGTTACAGAAGGCCATACCAAATTGAAGAAACAGATAATGCAAATATCCTTTTGCGTGCTGAGGTTTTAAATCGTATAAACTCGCGTAAAAAACCTGCTATAATTGTAACCTATCCAGATGCACTTTTCGAAAAAGTAGTGACTAGAAAAGAACTGGAACGTAACACATTAAAAATTAATGTTGGCGACGATTTAAACATCGATTTTGTAAACGAAGTCCTTTTCGAATACAAATTTAATCGTGTAGATTTTGTAACAGAACCAGGAGAATTCTCTGTTAGAGGTGGTATTGTAGATGTGTTTTCGTTTTCACACGACGAACCTTACAGAATTGAGTTTTTTGGAGACGAAGTCGATAGTATTAGAACTTTCGATGTAGAAACACAACTCTCTAACGAGCAAATTAAAAAAATTGGCATTATTCCAAATGTTGAAAACAAGTATTTAGACGAGTCTCGCGAGAGTTTTCTAAAGTATATCGCTTCAAAAACAGTTGTTTTTACAAAAAATGTAGAAGTCCTTTTTTCTAGAATAGACGAATTCTTTACTAAAGCAGAGGAAGCCTTTAAAAGCCTTTCAACCGAAGTTAAACATGCCAAACCAATAGAACTTTTTTGTAATTCTACTTTACTAAAAAAACAAATTTTAGAATTTAATGTTGTAGAATTTGGTACAGATTCTTGGTTAAAACCACAACAAGAAATACTATTTAATACCACACCTCAGCCAGCTTTTAACAAACAGTTTAATTTACTTATAGACAACTTAAACAGCAACCACAATAATGGTTACACAAATTATATAGCTTGTATTATCGAACAACAAGCCAAACGGTTTCATGATATTTTTGATGATGCAGAGCGAGATGTAAAATACCAAACCATAACGCTTTCGTTATTTCAAGGTTTTGTAGACCATGAAAACAAAATAGTAGTCTATACAGACCATCAAATATTTGAACGCTATCATAAATTTCATCTTAAAAACGGTTACGCAAAAAAGCAAGCAATTACATTAAAAGAGCTCACAAATCTAGATATTGGAGATTATGTAACACACATAGATCATGGTATTGGAAAGTTTGGTGGTTTAAAAAAAATAGATGTAGAAGGCAAAAAGCAAGAAGCTATAAAACTAGTTTATGGCGAACGTGATATCTTGTATTTAAGCATACACTCTTTACATAAAATTACCAAGTTTAATGGTAAAGATGGTAAGCCTCCAAAAGTTTATAAATTAGGTAGTAAAGCATGGAAAGTACTTAAAGAAAAAACAAAATCTAGAGTTAAGCATGTTGCTTTTAACTTAATAAAACTATATGCAAAACGAAAGCTTGAAAAAGGCTTTCAATATAAAGAAGACAGTTATTTACAGCATGAATTAGAGGCCTCTTTTATTTATGAGGACACTCCAGACCAAATTACAGCTACTGCAGATATTAAAGCAGATATGGAGAGCGAAAGACCAATGGATCGCCTTATTTGTGGAGATGTTGGTTTTGGTAAAACAGAAGTTGCTATTCGTGCAGCCTTTAAAGCAGTAGATAATGGTAAACAAGTAGCCATTTTAGTACCTACTACAATATTAGCGTTTCAGCATAACAAAACCTTTACAGAGCGTTTAAAAGAGTTTCCTGTTACTGTAGATTATGTAAATCGTTTTCGCACAGCAAAGCAAAAACGAGAAACGTTAGAAAAACTAGAAAAAGGACATGTAGATATTATTATTGGTACACACCAATTGGTAAATAAAAAAGTAAAATTTAAAGATTTAGGATTACTTATTGTAGACGAAGAACAAAAATTTGGTGTCGCAGTAAAAGAGAAATTAAAAACGATAAAAGATAATGTAGATGTGTTAACCTTAACCGCTACTCCTATTCCAAGAACGCTTCAGTTTAGTTTAATGGCAGCTAGAGATTTATCGGTAATTACAACACCTCCTCCTAACCGTTATCCTATAGAGAGTAATGTTATTCGATTTAATGAAGATGCTATTCGCGATGCTGTAAGTTACGAGATTCAAAGAGGTGGGCAGATATTTTTTATTCATAATCGGATAGAAAATATTAAAGAAGTTGCTGGTATGATTCAACGTTTGGTGCCAGATGCTAAAATTGGTATTGGACATGGTCAAATGGAAGGCAAGAAACTAGAAACTTTAATGCTCTCTTTTATGGAAGGTACTTTCGATGTTTTAGTGAGTACAACCATTATAGAAAGTGGATTAGATGTCCCAAATGCAAATACTATTTTTATTAATAACGCTAATAATTTTGGCTTAAGCGATTTACACCAAATGCGTGGTCGTGTAGGACGAAGTAATAAAAAAGCATTCTGTTATTTTATTACTCCTGAGTATTCTGCTATGACAGCAGATGCGAGAAAACGTATTCAAGCTTTAGAGCAATTTACAGCCTTAGGTAGTGGTTTTAATATTGCAATGAAAGATCTAGAAATTCGTGGAGCAGGAGAATTATTAGGTGGTGAACAGAGTGGATTTATAAATGAAATTGGGTTTGATACCTACCAGAAAATTTTAAATGAAGCTATTGAAGAACTTAAGGAAAATGAATTTGCAGAATTGTATAACGAAGATCCTGAAACTAAAGAGTACGTTAAAGACATGATTATTGATAGTGATTTTGAATTGCTATTTCCAGACGATTATGTTAATAATATTGCCGAAAGACTAAACCTATACACACAACTTAATAATTTTAATACCGAAGAAGAGCTTGCGAAGTTTGAAACCGAACTTATTGACCGTTTTGGAGAGTTACCAATATCTGTTGTAGACTTACTAAACAGTGTAAGATTAAAATGGATTTGTATAAAACTAGGAATCGAAAAAGTGATTATGAAAAAAGGAAAGCTGGTTGGTTATTTTATTAACGACCAACAAAGTAATTTCTACCAAAGTCCTAATTTTTCTAAAATACTTAAGTACATACAACACAATCCCTATGCAGGAAAAATGAAAGAAAAACAAACCAGAAATGGTTTGCGATTATTACTTACCTTTGAGAATATTAAAACGGTAAAACAAGCATTAGCAGCACTTAAACCAATATTAAATTAATAAAATTATTTTGGCAAAGTTTTTGCCTTACTTATAATAAAACCATTAAAAATGACTAAAAAATTACTTTTTTTACTCGCAATATTACCTTCATTACTATTTGCTCAACACTCTATTAAAGGCACCTTTTCTCCAGCAGAAGAGTTTAAGTTTGCCTTTTTGTATCGTGTAACTACAGAAACCTCAATATTTGTTACAAATGCAGATGTTGCGGAAGATGGGACCTTTGAAATTAAATTAAGTGAGGATACTATTCCTGGAACTTACAGGATAGTTTATGCGCAACCTCAAGACCAATATAATTTCGATTTTATTGTAAGCAATAAAGAAGATATTGAATTAAAATTCGATTTAGAGCAAGGCTTATCATTCGATAAATCTGGCGAAAACAAACTTTACAGTTCTTATAACAGAAGTCTAGATTTAATTAACAAAAGCATTCGTAATTTTTACAATTCAGGAAAAGAAGATAAGTCTGGTTACACAGAAATTTTTAATATTCTAGAGCATACACAAAGTGAATTTGAAAAAGCCTCTAATGACATGATTGTTAATACTTTTATAAAAGCAAATAGACCATATGTACCAGAAACCTTTGAAGACGTTCCTACGCTTTCAGAACACATAAAATCTAACTATTTTAAAAATATAGATTTTGGCAACCAGACACTTCAAGATTCTAATTTTTTAATTAAAACTACATTAGATTATGTTATTGGTTTTATAGACCCAAATAATGCAGATCCTTCTTATATAGAAAATGTAGATACAGTTGTAAAAGCAATTGGTGATCACCCAAAAATTAAAGCTATACTTCTAGAAATTTTATGGAATCAATTTTCGGTAGAAGCTAATGTGGTAGTTACAAATTATATTGGTTCTACTTACTTACTAGATATTGCACGTGCTAACAACAATAACGAACTAGCAAATAATATTATCTATTTTAAAAACGCCTCTATAGGCAACACAGCACCAGATTTTAATTTAGAAATAAAAGCTGAAAATGATAAAATTAAAAGCTCTAAATTAAGTGCATTAGAAGGTGCTAACAATTATTTAATTTTCTTTTGGAGCACAACTTGCTCTCATTGTTTAGAAGAAATTCAACAATTAAAAGAGTTTGTAGCAACTAAAGAAGACCTACAAGTAATTGCAATTGCTCTAGATAACGACTTATACCGCTGGAAAGACATGACATATGATTACCCAGGTTTTATACACGTTTTTGGAGAAGGTAAGTGGGATAACCCAATAGGTGTCCAATACAATGTAACTGGTACACCTAGCTATTTTGTGCTAGACAAAGACAAAAAAATTATTAGCAAACCATACGATATTAAAGCCTTTAAAGCCGAGATAAATAATTTAATAATAGCTAATAAGCCTAGTAAATACCCAGAACGCAAACAGTAATCTATTACAACTATATTTTAAAGAGCGAAGTTTAACACTTCGCTCTTTTTGTTTTGTAAGGATTTGGAATTATTTATTATAATAATTAATTTTATTTATTACATTTTTACTCTTAATGTATTTGTTGGTTATAAGCCTTAAAGTAAGGAAAAACTCTAAAAATGATAAAAAGCATCAACCAAATGCTCAATTTTAAACTTATTATTTTCTTTTACAACAGCAATAATATCAAAACGGACTTCTACCTCTAATCCGTTTGTGGTTAAATATTCGTCAACCGCTTTCACCAAACGTTGAATTTGTTTTGGTTTTACAAAATCTTGAGGGTTTCCAAAATCTATGCTTGAACGGGTTTTAACCTCAACAATAGCCAGAGTGTCTTTTATTTTTGCAATGATATCTACTTCTGCTTTCTGAAATCTATAATTACGTTCAATAATTTCATAGCCTTTTTTAAGTAAAAAATCTACAGCAAGCTGCTCTCCTTTTTTTCCTAATTCGTTGTGTTGTGCCATGGTTACTTTCCATGAAAATGGAACCCTCTTTTTATTTATTATTTATCAAATACAACTGTAGTTTGTTTACTATTTACTGTTAATTCTATATTTCTTCCCATAATCATCGCACGATTATCGTCTTCATGTCCTGCAGGCATATTAAAAGCTATTGGAAAATTATAGTCTGCTAAAGCATCTAGAATAAGTTGTTCTATATTAGTTCCCCAAAGTGTGGTGTTTTTTCGCATTCTACTCATATCTCCAACAATAATACCTTTACAATTATCAAAATATCCAGCACGTTTCATGCTTTGTAGCATACGATCTATATGGTATTTATACTCGCCTATTTCTTCAATAAATAAAATTTTTCCGCTAACATCTATACTTGTATTAGAGCCTAACATGGTATGTAAAATAGTTAAGTTACCACCTACTAATTGTCCTGTTGCATTACCTTCTCTATTATAATTAGAGCCTTTTAAAGTATAGTTTACAGGCTTGCTAAAAAGAGTTGCTTTAAAAGTGTCTATACTCTCTTTTATTTCTAATAAATCTTCTGGTAAACTTACACACATAATGGCATGTATACTCTCTACTCCTTTAGTATGAATTTGATTGTGCAAAGCTGTAATATCACTGTAACCAATAACCCATTTAGGTTGCTGTAAAAACTTTGTATAATCTAATTTGTCTAAAATTCTAACTGTACCATAACCTCCTCTTGCACTCCAAATTGCTTTAACGTTTGGGTTGTCTAGTGCGTTTTGGAAATCTTCACAACGCTGTTGGTCTGAACCTGCAAAATGATTATCCTTACTAAACACATGCTCACCAATTATAACTTTTAATTGCCAGCTTTCTAATAATTTTTTAGCGCGTGCAACTTCATCTGTTCTGTTTTTTAAAACACCAGAAGGTGCTACTATAGCAACAGTATCTCCCGCTTTTAAATAAGGTGGTTGTATCAATTTAGTTGTAATTTTAGTAGGTAAATCTTGCGCTGAAACTTGGGTTTTTCCGAAGAAAAAAACAAGAAAACATAGACTTAAAATGAAACCTTTTTTTGTCATATTGTAAATGTACATTTTTTTTCTAAATCGCTAATGAATTGCGTACTTTTGTAGCTTAAATTTATCGTTATAGAATCATAAGGTTCTGTTTCCTCGAGCGCAGTCGAGAAGTTTTAATGAGGTCTCGACTGCGCTCGACCTAACATTTTTATTTTAAAATGAATATTCCCAAAAGATATACAATTACTGCTGCATTACCTTATACTAATGGACCAATACATATTGGGCATTTGGCTGGAGTTTATGTGCCTGCAGATATTTACGCTAGATACAAACGTTTAACTGGAAACGATGTTGCCTTTATTTGTGGAAGCGATGAACATGGTGTACCCATTACTATAAAAGCAAAAAAAGAAGGTGTTGCACCTCAAGAAATTGTAGACAGATATCATACCATTATTAAGCAATCTTTTGAAGACTTCGGTATTACTTTCGATAACTATTCGCGAACATCTGCTAAAATTCATCATGAAACAGCATCAGAGTTTTTTAAGACTTTATACGATAAAAATGAGTTTGTAGAAGAAGTCTCTGAACAATTATATGACGCTGAGGCCAATCAGTTTTTAGCCGATAGGTTTGTTGTTGGAACGTGTCCAAAATGTGGAAACGAAGAAAGCTATGGAGACCAGTGCGAAAAATGTGGAACTAGCCATAATGCTACAGATTTAATAAACCCTAAATCTGCCATTACAGGTAATGTACCATCCTTAAAAGAAACAAAACACTGGTTTTTACCTTTAAATAAGCATGAGCAATTTTTAAAAGAATGGATTCTTGAAGGCCACAAAAAAGATTGGAAATCTAATGTCTATGGTCAATGTAAGTCTTGGATAGACGATGGCTTAAGACCAAGAGCAGTAACGCGTGATCTTGATTGGGGAATTCCTGTTCCTGTTCCTGGAGGAGAAGGGAAAGTGCTTTACGTATGGTTCGATGCACCAATAGGTTACATTTCTGCAACCAAAGAATGGGCAGCAAAAGAAGGTAAAGATTGGGAACCATATTGGAAAGACGAAGACACTAAGTTAGTACACTTTATTGGAAAAGATAATATTGTATTTCACTGTATTATTTTTCCAGCGATGTTAAAAGCTGAAGGCTCCTATATTTTACCAAATAATGTACCAGCAAACGAGTTTTTAAATTTAGAAGGTAACAAGTTATCTACTTCAAAAAACTGGGCTGTATGGTTACCAGATTATTTACAAGATTTTCCAGATAAGCAAGACGTATTGCGTTATGCATTAACAGCAAACGCTCCAGAGACTAAGGATAACGATTTTACTTGGAAAGATTTTCAAGCAAGAAACAATAACGAGTTGGTTGCCATTTTTGGTAACTTTATAAATCGTGTGGTAGTTTTAACTAACAAATATTACGACGGTATAATACCTTCTCCAAGTAATTTCTCTACTGTAGATGAAGAAACTTTAGCAACCATAAAAGTATTTCCTAGTGTAATAGAAAGCTCTTTAGAACGCTACCGTTTTAGAGAAGCGTCTCAAGAATTAATGAATTTAGCACGACTTGGAAACAAGTATTTAGCAGACGAAGAGCCTTGGAAATTAGTGAAAACAGATGAAGCTAGAACAAAAACTATTATGTATGTAGCATTACAAATAGCTGCTGCATTGGCTACATTGTGCGAGCCATTTTTACCATTTACTTCTACTAAACTAAAAGGTATATTAAATACTAATGAAAATTCTTGGAGTGATATTTCAACAAAAGAAATTTTAATTCCTGCTAAGCATCAAATAGAAAAAGGTGAGTTATTATTCTCTAAAATTGAAGATAGCGAAATACAAATACAACTAGACAAATTAGCAGCGAGCAAAAAAGCAAATGAAGCCGCAAATAAAGTTGTTGAACCACAAAAAGAAGAAATCACTTTCGACGATTTTACAAAATTAGATATTAGAGTTGGTACTGTTTTAGAGGCTGAAAAAATGCCAAAAGCTAATAAACTTTTAGTGCTAAAAGTAGACACAGGAATAGATGTTAGAACTATTGTTTCTGGAATTGCAGAAAGCTTTACAGCAGAAGAAGTTGTTGGAAAAAAGGTTACGGTTTTAGTTAATTTAGCTCCAAGAGCATTACGAGGTGTAGAAAGCCAAGGCATGATATTAATGACAGAAAATGCAGAAGGCAAATTAGTATTTGTTAATCCTGATGGTGCTAATGTTAGCAATGGCCTGCAAATAAGTTAAATTAATGAAAAAACTCTGTGTTTTATTTTTTATCCTTTGTGCAATGCCAGTTGTATCGCAAAGCAGTTGGATTGAAAGTAATATTTCTAGAGAATCTAATGCCAACTCACCTAAAGATGTTTTACCAGTTGTAAATAAAGACACAAATGAACTAGCACTCTTTTAAAAGGCTAAAAGAGTGGTTTTTGCCAAATTATATAACAAAAACCAAGAACTTATTAGTTCTATTAATGCCATAAACATACCTAATAAAACAAAAATTTTAATAGGTGCGACTTATAATGAAGATAGTTATACTCTATTTTTTTGTAATTCAAAGAAAACACGATTTAGTTCTGTTTCTGTTAATATAAAAACCAAGAGTTTTAGTATTAATGAAGAATTAAATATAACTTTAAATAACGAAAAAGTTCTTGAATTTTTAATAGAGAAGAATACCATAACAATCCTTACAATAAGTAAAAAAGAATCTCTATTCAAAACTTATATTTTAAAAAACAAAGATGAAATAGTACATAATATATTAGATTTT
>NZ_JASJHV010000057.1:0-29657 GCF_037625555.1 Lacinutrix sp. | reverse complement strand
TTGTAGAACCATCTAAAGTGTCTCCGCCTACCGCAGTTAATTCTGTTCTAGTCGCTACCGCATAATTTCCGTTAGTTATAATTCTAATAATTCTGTTCGTGCTACTGGATGCGCTAGGTAATTTCAAAACCTGAGTGCCGTTTACACCGCCCCAAGAAAGCACTAAAAGCATTACGTTATCAAAATACCCGATACCTAGGTCTATAGTGATGTTTGCTTGGTTAGTCCAACCAGTAGGAACTAAATAGTTGTCTATAACGTTTAAAGTAGTTTTTTTAGTAACCCCTTCTTGAACGACAGCAAATATTTCTTCGCCTTGTAATGCTCCAGCTACTGGTAAATCGCTTATTTTTAAGTTTGCCATTATATTTTTATTTTGTAATTATCTTCTTGTAATATTAAGCTTCCGTTTTCTTGTATTAAAAAATCACCTTGCAAGACTCTGTTGATTGATCCGATACCTTGTGCCCATAAAGATCCGTCGCAACACTCTCTGCTGTACGTATTCTTGCCTTTACATAAGCAAGCTCTTCTGCCGTTCTTAGGGCTAGTTAAACTAGGCGTTCTATTTTCTGTTGCCATCTTCTAAAATCATTTGTTTAATTTTTAGCAATTCAATTCCAGCTTCAATTTCTCTGCTTAACTCTTCTTTTTTAGTTTTCTCAGTAAAGTACCCTTCAATACTAAAGCCTTTCACCATTCCAGTTTTCACAAACTCTTGCCAAACTTTCTCATTGTTTACTTTTACAGTACCTAGCCAAGTTCCCAAAGGCAAGTCCATATCGTAAATAGCACTCTTGTCTTTTTCTTTGTCCTCTAATATCCAGCTTTCAACTAAACTAAGCCCAGAAAGCTCAAACTGATGCTCAAACGTGGAGTTGTTTTGTTTGTTGTTTATTAAGTACATTTCAGATGCTTTGCGCACCGTATCTTTAGAGAAATATATATAGTATTCGTCTTCTCCGTCTTTACGGTAGATAGTTTTATTTGGTATTAACAAAGCACCAGTTAATAGTCTTTTGTCGGTGTCAACCTCAGCCAGTTTATATTCTTTATCGTTTTTTAATGCCACAAAGTTCTCTTCAATCGCTGGGTATTCTACAATGCTTATTGCATCAATTCCAGAAAGTTCTTCGTCCTCTTCAATTATTAGCTCAACTATTCTCATATTAATATAACGTTTTTATTTGTTTTTTTGTAATTACAATGTAGCTCCTTCTACTATATTATTTTCTAAACTCTGAGCAGTAGTAACATCATTCGACACTACATAGGCTTGTACTGGTTGACTAGTTTGCGAAGCTATCGTGTCAGCTAAACTACTTGTTTCAGTAGCTCCCACTACATTAAAGCTAGGTGCTTGTGTTTCAGCTATAACTCCAGTACCACCGCCACCAGCAGTTTTAGGCGGTGCAACTCCTCCTCCTTTTGGGCTTCCGCCTCCTAAAGCAGAAAGTCCCTTTGCAGTAGCAGCAATATTTCCAGCAATTCCAAGTCCAGCGCTTATAGAATTTATAGCAACCCAAGGCATACCACCAGTTGTAACAGAAGCAGAAACCGCTTTTGCATTAGCAACACCAGTATTAACTAATATTTTAGCAATACCAGCAGCACCCTCAGCAATAAGCAAAGCCTTTTGAACGGCAATGTTTTCCCCAGCAATTTGTTTTAGTACATTAATCCCTTTTTGAGCAACATCTAAAGTAGCATTTTGAACAGCAGCTTTTGCTTCTTTGGAAGCTAAGTCAATATCAGCTTCTTTTTTAGCAAACTGTTCTTTTAAGTTTATTTTCTGCTCATCTGTTAAGGTAGTGTCTTCTAGTAATAATGCTTCTCTTTCTGCTAGAACTTCTCTTTGCTCTTCAAAGTTTAACTCTTCAAACTCTTTGTCTAGTTCAAGTTGTTCAATTAACGCCTCTTGCTCAGCTAGTTTATCTGCTTCCTCTTGCTCTTTTCTCGCTTCCTCTTCTAATCTGTCTTTCTCTTTAAATCCGTCTTTTAATTCTTTTAACTTAGTAAGCCTAGCACTTTCTAGTTCAACAGTATCTTGTTCATAAAGAACAGCAGCTTCTTTTAGCTTTGCGTACTCCTCCTCAACAAGCCTAAGCTTCTCCTCTCTTCTCTCTGCTTCTGTGTCAATTTCGCCTTTGCGAATAGCTTCTAATGCAGCTTTTTTCTCGTCTTCTGCTTTTTTAATAGCATCACTCTCTTCTTTGTTAGCCTTCTCTCTATCTGACTTAGCTTTTTCTTTAGCACTATTTTTATCTGCTCTGTCTTTTAAAACAAAACCGTCTCTTGTATTTTTAAGTTTCCTTAATTGGTCTTCCGTTTCTTTAATAGTTTCATCAGCTTCCGTAGCAACCTCATCTGGGTCAAACACCATCTCGGCAACGCCTAAAAGGTAGCCTTCTGCTAATTTAGTTCCCTCTTCTATCACTCCAATTTTAGCTAGTGTATCTGTAATAGCGTCAACCATTCCTAGCACAACAGTTATTGGCGCAGTTATAAAACCAATAATACCAGCGACTATGTTTCTGTTTCTTTTAGCAGCAGCTATCTGGCTTTTTTTCATAGACTCTTGTTGAGCTAATTGAGCCTCAGTAGCAGCAATTACTTCATTAGTCTGTTGAACTTTAAGGTCACGTATTTCTCTCTCTGTTTTGCCTTGTAGTTTAAGAGTATTCTCCATTGAGCCAGTAATAGCTAATTGCTCTTCTGCAACAGCTTTCATTTTCTCTGCCTCTGCTAACCCCTCTCTCTGTGCCCTAGTAGTTCCATCTACAAGCCCTTTTATATCGTCCCAGTACGCTACGATCAATCCTAAAGCCACAACTAAAGCTCCGATACCCGTAGATATTAAAGCCCCCTTAACTCCTTTTAAAGTCTTTATAAAGCCCTTAGCTCCAGTAATAACACCCTTAACCGATCCAGAAAGGTTTTTTATTTTACCAGCATATCCACCAGTAGCTTCGTCTAATACTTTAAAACCCTCTCTATTTTTCTGCCCAGCCTTAGACAGTCCATCAAGCTTGTTCTCTAAATCGCTTAAAGCTTTATTTGCTTTACTAGTTTTAGCTACTACTTCGATTTCTACTTTTTCTGCCATAGCTCATTTATTAATTGTTCGTAACCTTCTTTCATTGTTTCTGGTATTTTGTACTTCCCTTTTGCTACGTCTATGTATTCACCTTTGAAGTCATATTGTAAACCCTCTAGTATATCTTTAATCATATTTTAAGTTGTTGTTGCGAATATATTTGTGTCAAAAGCCTCTACTTCCTTTCCGTCAATAGTATAAACTGCTCTTAGCGTTATCTTGTAAGTTGTTTTATTAAGTAAACCGGTAACGCCGCCATTTGTTACCGCAGAACCATAAGAAGTGTTAGTAAAAAGGTCATTAGTATAAACGTTAAATTTAACTAGGTTAGGAGCAGATAATAAGTCCCACGAAAAACTAACCCCGTTAGAAGTGCTTCCAGTAGCAACTAGCCCTTGTACCCTACCCAAAGTCGGTGACTGACCTCCTAGGCTTTGTTGAACGCTTGTTGTTAAGTTGTAAAGCTCTAAGTCACTTTTATTAGTTAGTAAATTAGTTTTAATAGAGTTGATCCTATACTGACTATGTCCAATTATAAAGACGTCATTCAAATTGTATTTTAAAATTATAGACAAAGGTAAATATGCCGATACTTTAGTTTTTCTGGCGTTTATTGCAAACAAAGAAGCTACATAGTTTCTGTAATATTTAGTGAATAAATCATTTGACTGTGGCTGTAAATACGGATTGCCTGTGCTATTTAGGTACTCGTCATTTTCAATTCCATAGTTAAGAGTGTCGCTTATAAACTGGTTAGCGTCATTTATCAAACTATTCGAAGGTCTTATGTAACTGTTTAATAGAGTACTACCAGTGCCCCAAGGTATACTTGCAGTTGAACCCGCACTAGTTAAAGTTCTGTTAGCGTAAAACAAAAGAGGTTGCCCAATAGCTGGCTCAAATTTCTTGTTAAGCATAGCTCCTTGTACAATTCCAGTTAGCAAATCAGTTTCTCCGTTCGTTAAACGTTCGTACATCATTTTCTCAAAATTAGGCTCAACACTATAAGTAGAACCGTCAAAGTTGTCGTCTCCGTACTCTTCTTGCGCAAATTTGTCTCCTTGAATTTCGTCTGAGTACTGTATTAAGTAAGACTTCTTGCTTTTAAAGTCAAACTTCATTTTTTTGAACTGAGATAATTTGCTTATTGTAGATTTTTTAGTGTCTACATATCTAGTAATATCGTATGAAACTCCAAGACTGTAATAGTCATCTAAAGGTAGTACAACTAAAACGTCTCCGTCTCTATAAGCAGTTAAGTTATACATTATAAACAAGTTCTTTAGAAAGTCGATTATTTTCATTTTAGGAAGTTGCTGACTTATTATAACTTCATTGTCAGACGCCACAACTCCTCTATCGTACCCTCCAGTACTTACGGTGGTTAGTGCACCAGTGTTTCTTAAAAACTTATACGTCATTGTTAAAGTCTGAGTTATACCTAAAGTGTTATCTGTAATAACATTAAAGTAAACGTCAAGCTCATTGTAGCTCCAATCTGCAAATCTAAATTCGTAATCGCTAAAAGTCTGAGTTCCTGATCCACTGCTAGAAAATACTAAGTCATTGTTAGATGCTCTTCTAATTTCTACCTCGTAGCTTTGATTGCCAGGCATTGTAACAGTCCACTCAGTTTCGTAATAATATTCTCCAGCTGGTGGCTGCGTACACCTTCCTGGTCTTTGTCTTGTGCCGTTTAAAAACTCCCAGTTATCTTGTGGGTCTGATGGGTTTTCTGGCTGGTTCCATCTTGTGCTTATAATCTGCACTTCACCCCCTTCAATAGCATTAGTCATAAAGCCCTCTTCTCTATGTAGCCAAATAAACAACTTCTTAAACTGGTACGAGTTAAAAAACTCATCGCTAAACTTTAATTGTGGGTACTTTGCTTCAATAGCATCAATAATAACTCTGCATTTTAAAGCTGGTTTTATGTCCGATCCATTCATAAACGTATCGCTAATTTCGTCCTTATAGTTTCCATAGCCATTGTACCTCATATTTTTACTATGAAATATTAGCGGAAATACTATGTCTGCGTCAACAGCTCCGTTTAAAACTTTTTGCTGAATATAATAGTCGTCAAACTGGTAGTTTAACCCAGTTGGTATAGGCAAAGAGCTAAGCTCATTCTCTGCCAGTATTTCTTTAAGCTCTACTGTGTTACCAGTAAAAACTAATTTATAAGAGTAAGCGACCTCTTCTTTTAACTCAACAGAGTTTAGCCTTAGTTTACCGACTTTGTAATTAACTCCGTTTAACTGGATCAATGCATCTGCTTGAAATCTAGCGTCAAAGCTGTTCTCTATATCTACATTGTAATAATGTTTAAAAAACTTATTGTTATGTTTTGAAGCTGGAACGCTAAATTGTTGACTAAAGGGTGCAAATATTTTAGCTGGATCTTTAACGTTTTGTATTGTATCTGTTATTGAAACGCTTTCGTCTTTAAATAGTTCTAACTTTGTATAGTCATCGTATATTTGATAAGGTACGTTTGATCCACTAAACACCCCACTTGTTACGCTTAATGAAACGTCGCTGTTAATTGCAGTAATTCGCGCCTCAACACCACTTGTTAAGTTCTTTACTAGTTGCCCAATCTTAAATAGTCCGTTTAAAAATTGAGCCCCATTGTCAATGACTATTGTTCCTGTTGGTACGCTATTAAACACAGATGTTCTAGCAACGCCCCTTATGTATAAGTCAATTATCTGCATCTTATCTTATGTTGTTTATTGTGTCAAAAGCAAATTCTATTTTTATATTGTAGTTTATTAATTTGTCGTTTAAACTGGTCTTATAACCAAACCCAGAGTCTGTTATGTTAATAGGTAAAGATTTTCCGTCAATTCTAATCCAAGCATCTTCGCTTAATTGCATCTGCTTAAACACCTCGTTGTATTCCTCTGGATAAAATCCAGTATTTAGGCTCATTTTTTCGTTACCCCTTTTGTATAGGTTTTTGTCTTGATGTTCGTTTAATGAATAGTTATTAGCTACAAGCGTGTTTCTTTTAAACGACTCTCTTTTAGTAGTTAGCTCTTTACTACTAGTCTTGAAAAACCAAATGTCTTGTAAAGCACCGTATTTATTTATGAAGCTTATTTTGTAAGGCTCGTACTTACACTCTTCTATGTTTTTAACTTTAATCTCTCTGCCGCCTCCTGAATTGTATAAAGAGTACACGTAAATAGTGTCTACTGGAAACACTTCAATTTCGTTAGAAAATTCATCAAAACATATACTTCCCTCAAAAATGCCCGGGCCACTACCTTGATTAAAGCTAAGCACTCTGTCCCTGAACCTATCTGCTGGGCTATCTGTATTTGTTACATATTGTATTTGATTGTCAGAGTTTGTATTCGGGCTAAAGTTTTGCTCGTACACTTTCTCATTGTTATGGTAAAAAGAAACTTCCGTTACTCTATTGGTGTCGATTGGCAAGTAAATTGGTGCGTCATCTAATTTAACTATTGTTTTGTTAGACTGTAAAAAATCAGCATTTAACTGAGGGTTATATCCGTCTTCAAAATATCCAAAACCGTAAAACCCTTTATTAGCTACTAGAGTTTCAGTTGAAGTTACACCAGCAACAACTTTAGTAAGCTGATAGTCTACCCATACTATTGGTGTTTCATAGCTCTCTGCGCTATAAGTCATATAGTCCCTAACAAGCTCTGCAATTTCGTAATTTACCGCTTCATTAATAGCAAACGATCTTAAAGTATAAGTAGCTGCTGCTGGACGTGAAGTTGTTTGAGTGCCACTGTATATCCATATATTTAATATAGCTGATTGTAATTTTGTTTGAGTCTTATACACGTAGTACGGACTTCTTACGTTAATTTTTGCCATTGTTCTTTTTTATTATAAATTCCGTAAAGTCTTTTACGTCTATTCTGTAAGATTTTTGTAGTCTTTTACTTATGTTCTTTAGATATTTATGGTAAGGCTCTGTGTAAAATAGACTTGGTTTTATGCCCTTGGTAAATATACTTCTTGCGATTAAAAACTGTAACGTCTTTCTAGTCATAAACCTTCCTTGCTCATCTCTCGGAGCTATGCCTTTTCTGACTATCCACTTGTCTAAACTACTAGGTGGCGGCATCTTGTCTTTATATGAGTATGGTGTGTCATATTTTTGTTTAGTACCACTGACTCCCTTGTCTACAAATGTAGCATAGTCCTCCATTAGTATTTGAAATGTCAAAGTGTCGCTTTCAGACGTAACTGGTGTACCCTTTATGCTCTTCTCTAAAGCTCCACCGCCTTTTTTTACAGCGATTAAGTTCTCTTTAGACTCCTTAATTATAAGGTCTCTTACTTCTGCCAGAGCATCTGTTAGGTTCTTAGTGTTCATTTTAACAAGCGTCAATGTTATTCATTACTACTAAGCTAAACGTAGCCACCCACCCAGCTACTTGGTTCTCAAAGCGATCTCTAAAAGGCTCGATATTAGCACTGCTATCTAGCTGGTAAGCATCAAAGTGTAAGTTTCCGCTTCTCATTCTCTGTAAGAATTTATTCAATACTGCTAATTGAGTATTTAAAACGTCTTGCTCATTGTCGTTCCCTCTGAATATGTCAATAGTTTTAGACTTGCTTACGTCTACAATATCCATAGCCATAACACTTAAATTAAACGTTAGTATTTGTCCGTTCTCAGAAACGTTATTTACAATTATATGCGACAACGGAAATATGTCTTGCTTGTTTAAATTGACCTGTGTTATATCGCCTTCTGTTACAGTATTCACGTTTACATCTAAAAGCAAAGAGTCTTTTATTTTCTCTAATACATCGTAGTAAGCATACGCCCCTCTATGTCTATCTGGTTGACTCATTTTTTAAATTTGTTTTTTATTCTACTATTTTCTAGTTCTGTTTTCTCTTTCTTGTAGCTTAATGCATTTAAGCAAGTGTGAAAGTTTAATTGAGTTACCGCATCTATTTTAAGGACATCGAACTCAGCAAGTGCTTGAATTGAGTTATACCAGCCGTATCTCTCGCTAAAATTTGACTCTGCGTCAAGTCCGCCCCCTTCTCCGCTTCCAAAGAGTTTATCATAGCCACTGATAATTCCTTTCCTAAATTCCAAAAAAAAACCATTGAGCCAATTACCGCATCCATTGGTGTGTGCCTCATTGCATCGTGATAAGAGTCTCCTCTGTAATCTTCAATTAAGTATCTGTCCCCAGTCTTCTGTTTAATAGGTCGGTACAGTACGCTCATAACTCTGTGCATATTCTCCCAGTCACCTAGGTTGGAGTCCACGTCTATGTACTCGCCAAACGTCATCTCATCTAACTTAGGTATAAAACCAAACTCTGTATCGCCTAGCTTAAAAGTTCTTACTAATTCTGGCTGCTTACTTAAGGTGTTGTTTATTATAGCAACTACGTTTGAAACGTCGCTCATTTTAAACTCTAAAGACTCATTGTAAGGCACTCCGCAAAAAATCTCTAATACTTTCTGCTGTACAAAAACATCGCTATTTTCGTCACCTTCGTTAACCTCTAGGATCTTTAAGTATTTTACATAGTCAGACAGTGCTATCTCACTAAGTTTGTTTGGCACATTTAGTTTAATGTTCATATTAATATAACGTATTTTTTATTGTTTTTATGAAATTGTATACCTACCGAAGTTTGGTTTACTTATTATGCTATAAGTTCCATAGCGTACCGCATCAATAACGTGATTATTGCGATCTTCTGGCTTATTGGTTAAGTTCCCAGATTTGTCTTCTAGCCATTTGTAATTCCTAAACTCTTGAATAGCATTTGGGCTATCTCTTGTTATGTTTATTTTGTATCTCTTTAATAAGTCGATCCCAGCATTTACACTGTCTCTACCTTTGATGCTCGCTTTTACATTCCAACCCATACGCTTAAGCTCATCATTTAGCCTAGGCTCTGCTGAGTCCCCCCAAATTAGTTCTCTGCCAATTCCTATGTCTTTAAACTTTTTATGTATATCGTGTCCAGTCATCATAGTCTGAAAAAAATACTCTTTAATGTATAGGTCATAGTCTTTGAGCCAAACACCCACTAAAGTAGTTGGATCGTTCGTGTAACCGTAATCCAATCCAAAAGAAATAAACTTAGCATCGTCTGGTACTTTCTCAACTATATTGTGGTTAAATATAACAGACTTGCTAACTCCTTTTAATCCTAAGCCATATACTTGCCAGTACTGTTCGTCAGTTTCTTTTAGTCTTTCAATCTCAGCAACTATGCTATCGTCTAAAAAAGGATTGTCTAGATATGTAGTTCTGTAAAACTCTACGTCATCTCTGTTTAGTACCCTATCGTAAATCCAGTGATATTCGTCAGAGGGGTTGTAATCAATTATAACTTTCTCAGTAGTTCTAAATATTAACTGCTGCCAGTCCTCAAACTCCAGTTCGTTAGCTTCATTAATAAAAAGTAAATCTCTCTTACGCCCTCTAATTTTCTGAGGCTGATCCACGCTTATAAACTCAATTAAGTTTCCGTTTAAGTAGTATTCACTGTTAGACTTGTTGTGATACTCTTCTCTGTACATATCGTACTCCTTTAGTATGCTTATAAAATCCCTCATTACAGAAGCTCTAACGCTAGGGAATGTTTTTCTTGTAATCGTAATAGTCTTCTTTGTGTTCTTTAAGCAATACTGAAAAATGATGTATAGAATTATATTATAGGTTTTACCAGATCTAGTACCCCCTTGCTCCACTACAATTTTTGTTTTACTATTGAGTAAGTGCTTATAAACTACATTGGTTTTAATCCTCGGTATTCTCAATTATTTCGATTTGAAAGTTAGTAGGCATTCCGTTAGCTCCAGTGATCTCTTGCCTCTCAACAAAGCCTCTGCCCTTGCCCTTAGTCTTTAAGTAGAATATAGTAGCTGATGTATTTCCGTCTCCTATTTGTTTGTGTAACTGACTCTCTGCAAAATCTAAAGCTATGTTCTGTATATCCTCAACCTGTTTAGCAAACTCTTCGTCATCATTTAACCAGCCGTAAAAAGTAGTCCTTCCTACTCCTACCGTACGACAAGCCGTTGTAACTATGCCTAAGTGTTTTTCTAGCGCTTCTATTATTGCCTTTTTATGTTGTTCGGTTTTGTTCATATTAAATTCCTTTTATAGGTGCTTTTATTATTGGGTTTAAGTCAAAGTTCTTTTTTTTCTTGCCTCTCTGCGTAGTGTCTATCTTTACTATTTTTGAGCCCCACTTCTTTTGCATTAGTTTTATTTGATCCTTCTCTCTGCTCATTGTTCTATAGTCGGCACAGCCCCCTAAGTTTCCGTGGTCTTTCTTTACTAGACAAGCATAGTTAATTCTTAGTATTTTTCTGTATTCATTTAGATTCTGCAAACAATAGTCGTAATCGTCTTTTAATGGCAGTCTTTCGTCAAACCTTAATTCGTTATTTAAAAAACCCATAAAGGAAGCTGACACAGTATTAGTTAAACTAAAAGGCGAGTATTCTCTATAACTACCTTTGTCCCCTAAGATATTAACGCCCCATAGCTTTGCTCCAACCTCTTCGCACATATCAAAGCCTTGCTCTATCCACTCTGTAATGTTGTTTATTGTTTCTTGTTTCGGCTTACCTTCTTTTATGTTCCAGCGTTTTATCGCCTCCAAATCATCGTCAACTATTAAGCCTTTGTCTCCTATATAATTGTCAAGCATATAGTTTCGAACTCTTGCAATGTTTCCTTTTATACTGTCTGGCATAACCTCTACGTTGTACCCTAGTCTTTTGTAATCATCTGCTTCAAACTCGTGAACACAATAAATTACGTCTTTTATTATTCTGTGAGTCTTAACTCCCTTAGCTCTCTTGTAGCTTGGTGCATATATTTTCATACGCCTTTGATTGGTATTTTAAATTCAAACCTTGTTTTGTTCCAGTTCATTATTTTATCGCCCCACTTATTGTTTAACATAGTAGCATACACCCTTCTGTCGTCATTTGTGTAGCCTATTACGCTATCTTTGCCACCGTCATCACCATAGAACACAGTTGCATATTGATTGTCCTTTAAAAGCCTTCTATTTAAGTTTAGCTTTTGTACCCAGAACTCTACGTCTTCGTTTATTTTAAATCTCTCGTCGTATCTTAGTCCGTCATTTTCACAAATTAACGTGCTTCCAAATATAACTTTGGTAAACGAAAAAGGTTGATAGTCTTTGAGCTTCATATTGTCAAGCGAGTAATCGACTCCAGCGTATTTTATGCCAGAGTCTTTAGCCATTATATATATTTTTTCTAACAACTCTAAGGTTTCTTCTCCAGAAAGGTCTTTGCTTTCTTTTTTTCTTTTAACCTTTACTAGGTCATCGTCAATGATCCAGCCATATCCGTCCTCTTGCTCTTCTTTAATTAGATCTAAAATAGCATTTCTTTTTTTAGCTACCGATCCATCTCTGCTATCGTCAATAGTCTGAACGGCATCTCCGTATCTTTTTTTGTATTCACTCTCTTGGCTTTTAGGTACAATTATTTTACCGCAACCCAGATACTCGTATGTTCTAACATTGTTCGCTCTATTGTAAGAGGGTATGTATATGTTATTCATCTTTGATACTTCTTAAGTATTTAGCGCCATTTAAGACGCGCCCTATGCCCTTAGACCAAGGTTTGCCATTCGCTCTCATTGAATGCACTGATCCAATATCAAAATGAGTTTGTGCTGACAGCCAATCGACTTCCGAGTCAAAAAGCAATACAACGTAATTATGCGATTCGTCTAAGTATTCGCTAAACTCAATCTCTTGCTCCTCTACGCCAGTAAAGTCTTCTATGCTTGGCACATCAAGTCCCCAGTCCTCCAGCTTATCCACGTCCCATTCGTTTGCTAACGTGTCCCAGTCCCATTCGCCAAAACCAGAGTTGTCTTTTATTATAAACTCTTTTTGCTGCTCCTCTGTTAAATTGTCAGCCTTAATAATCCAAACCTCTTTTAGCCCAGCTTTTTGGCAAGCCTTTAGTCTCATATTGCCGCCCAGCACAGTCATTTCTCCATTGACTACAATTGGTCTTATTTTAAGCATTTCTGGAAAGTCCTTTATGCTTTGTACTAATTTTTTAAACTTATCGTCTTTAATAATTCTAGGGTTGTCTTTGTTCCCTTTGACTTCTGTAATTTTTACTAGTTCCATTAAATTGTGTTTTGTAATTCTTTAAACCTTTTTGCTACACTTGTAAACGCTTCTTTTTTTATCTCTTCTACTGTATTTTTTATCGACTCTCTGTAATCTAAAACCTCTTTGTCAATATCGTCTTTTAGTCCTAAATTGTGGTGTTTAATAATCATCTCTTCGCCCTCTAGCTCAATGAGTATCATCTGAAAGGCTTTATAAAATTTATGTTCGTACATCTTTACAACTTCAAACCCCTTCACTGAGTGCATAGCAGTAGCGTGATCTTTGCCTAGATATTCTCCTATCCTTCGCCAAGTATGCCAAAACTCTTCTCTAGCTATCTTGCAGAAAACTACTCTTGCATTAACGTTCTCTCTTGTTCTCCTTGTATCAAGCACATCTACGTCTGTGTAATAAATTATTCTTTCTCTGATCCACTTGTAGTTAAATATCTCTCTTTCTGTCATTATTTTTTTTTATAGTGTCCCCTTAATTATAAAGTCATTAATATCAAATGCATCGCTCTTGTAGTATTCATATACTTTTATAGCTCTAGCTACTTCTTGCTCTCCTCTTTCGTAAAAGTCTTTTGACACGTCCCAGACTGCAATGTCTAGATTCTTTTTGTCAATGCATAAAAATTTAAAATCCTTATAGTCAACGTTAAATAGCTTACAATAAATGTATACTTGTAGATAATAACGATACTTTGACGCACTTTTATCAAAATTCTTTACATCAATCGTAGTTTTAAGGTCAACAAGCCCCCCATTATTTTTTAGTATATCTGCTTTAGCTCTAAAAGGATAGCCTTGTAAATTACCTATTGCTGGTATTTCAGTAGAGCTATCTCTCATTAACTCCATAGCCGTATTGTTTTTGCTCATTGCATCTACTAAACGCTCTGAGTCGTTTTTTTCTTTCATTGTAAACACGTCTGGATATTCAAGCTTAGCTTCTTTAAACTTTTTAGTGTTCTTACTTTGTACATCTACAAAAACCACGTCATCTATTTTTTCTGGTTCTAACATCATAGTGTGAAACAGCCATCCGTCTCTTAATGCTTGACTGTTCGACTCTTGTCCGTATTTAGTGATATAGTGATATGTTTTTGGGCTATCCAACAATAGCTTTAATGCACTAGACGAAAAGGCAGCCTTGCCTAAATATCCGTAATAAAATTCGTCTGAGTAGCATTTTTGTTCTAGCTCCTCTATTTTATGCTCTGTGTTATCTAATAGTTTTATCTTCATTTTGTATAATTTTTTCTAGATTTTCAACTCTTGTTTTAAATGCTTCAATTTTTAAGTACATTTGTGAGATAACTTTCTCTAAGTTTGCTATCCTTTGTACTTGTGATGCTTTTGCTTTTCTCATAGTTTATTTTTTAAGAAGTACATTTCTCTCTCTAAATATTCTAAAGCTTTTTCTAAGTCTTGGTATTCATTCTGCTTACGTCCAGCTCTTATAATGTATTTAATAATGTTACCCCTGTTAAAATTTAACCCGTAATCTTGTATAACATCAATAACGTCATACTGCATTTTGTTTTCGTAATATTCTGGCTTTATCATATAATTGCATTATCTAATTGTTCTATCAAATCCCTTATTTCGCTTCTCTCAAACTTGCCTTCGATCTGTGCGTTGTAAGTTTTAAAAGTAAGTTCGTAAATATCTCTCTCTTCTTTTTTGTCCACTTTGCCTAAGTGCTTAATTTTTAGCTTTAATTTCATTATAATATTTTTTTAAATTGTTTGTACTTGTCTTTCAAATATTTGTCCTCTTGCTCTACTGCTTGTTTTGCCATTCTATAAAGTGAGGGTATATCGTTTAGCAGCTCCCTTGCGTCCCATTCAATTTCAGTATATCCGTCTTCTGGATTGTAGCCTATTGCTTGTATGTGTACCACTCCATTGGTAGAGTGTAATTGTGTTGTTGCTTTTATACAAAATTCTTTCATTGTTTTTTTTATTTGGGGTTTTTAAGCCCCCGTTGATATTTATTATTAATTTTATTTTTAAACCTGTACGTTGACATTTTAATTTATTTTTAAGCTTATACGTTGACATTCCAGTAATATTCGCAGCCAGAGTCTTTAATCGGTGACTCCATAAAATATGATTGCCTGTACTTACTTGGTTCAGCTTTGTGTCTGTAACAAGTATATTTGCTTTCGCATCCTTTACCTTCGCACATTGTAATATCTGCCATAACTATTATTAATTGGTGTTGTGTTATTATTATTGTTACAGGCAATTTATTGCCTTTTATCCTTTACTTTATCACATAAAGAGCAACATACTGCGCTTACTATTGTACAGTTTTGCATTTGAATTGCTTAATTGTACGCCTAATAAAACGGATCTTCGTCCCAGTCTTCAGGCCATATTTTTTTAGCTATTACTTTGCCGATCATCATTACTGCTATAGCTACTGCTACCCACCCTATTGATTCAATCATTTTCTAATTTTTTAAAGTTTCTAATATCTCTAAGCATATCTTCGTTTAATTCCTGTATCGCTTCTTTCAAGAAATACGCATCGAAGTCATCAATGTATATAAGGTCTTCCTCTTCTCGGTCAGTGTACCTTAAGTATTCAACTAAAGCATCTTTTAAGTCTGAGTCATAGTAATACACATCTTCGTTTATACTTACTCTGTTTGGCTCAACTGACGCCACAAAAACTGAATATCCGTCCGCAGTTGACTCTTCGTAAATAAAATAGTTTACGTCTGAACTCCAGTTATCTGTTAATCTAAAGTTGTAATAATCCATTACTTTTTGTTCTAATATCTCATATGTCTCCATTGTTTTTTTTTTAATTAGTTCTAAAATACCACCAGCCTTTGTCTCCAAAGTTGTACTCCATCTCTTCTCCGTTATAGCCGCTAAAGTGATGCCCGTAACCATCTACGTAACAATTCTCTGCCGTTTTCTCCCAGTCAATAGCTAACCAGCTAGGAGTTTCTATATTGTAGCAGTCTTCTGTTACTTCTTGTATCTCCTCTACGTATATTCTCCAAATCTCACTGTCCTGTATAAATCGGTATTCTGTACCGTCAATTTCTTGGTAAAAATCGCAATCTGTCTCTAGCTGATCTGCAAGCTCTTTTGCTTCCTCTCTGTCTACGTTAAGCTCTAGCTCTATGTGTATAAACTCTAATACTTCTCTGTTAATTGTTTTCATTGTTTTTTTTTTGTTGTCCCAAATTTCGTCTATATTGGGTACGCTTTTGTTAAACATTCGTCTGTTTCTGTAAACTCTGCGTGTTCTCCGCAATCCGCACATATACCAGCTTCCCATAGGTTTTCTGCTCCACAGCAGTCTGACATCATATTAAGTCGTATTGTTTACAAGCGGTTGAACAGTATGTTTCTCCGTCTGTTTCGTTCCCACAGTGGTAACAACTGCTAGACTCTTCTGGCTCTTCGTAGTAATTATTTTGTCTCATTGTTTTGTAATTTAATTTTTAACTCTAAATTCTCGTGTCTAAATTTATTAACTTGCTTTTGCATAGTGTGACTCTTTATCTCTAAGTCGTTAGCATATATGTATATCTCAAATAAACACTTTGCTAAACTGTCTAGCTTTTTATTGTCTGGCTTAGCTTCCTTCCAAGCTATAAACTGTTGGCTTATCGCTGTAAAATTGGCTTCAAATAATTGCTTATTTAAGAGATCCATTAGCTAAGGTATTTTAACTTAACTAGCTCCCACCAATTTAAGTGAGCCCACTCTGTTTCCGTATAAATTTCTATTCTGCCAGTATCTAAAACTAGGCAATGTAATCCGCTGGGTAAAATCTTGTGTGTCATTGTTTTAATTTTTAAAGATTAATAATATCAATGTTTCTTTTTAGAGGGTCTTCCTTTCATACCTTACTTTATGTTTCACTAACTTAGCACTAAGATACAACAAATAGACGTTATCAACAAGCTTATTAACACTTTATTTTTCTTTGCCTTTAAAATAATTGTCCCAAACCCCAAACTTTACTGGCTCAACTTCGTACCAATTTATAATGCTAGCTTGTTTTTCTGTAAGCATAAAAGTCTCTTTACTCACCTTAGTGTTGTCCCACATTGTAGTTTTAGGGCATAACAACTCTTCGCCCTCTGGCATAACTAAATTGTTTAGCCAATACATATAGTTACCTTTTGGATCGTTAACAAAATAAATTTTAACAACCTCACTAGGCAAGCTCATTAAATTCTCGTGCTTCTTTTTTTCTATTAGCTTAGTCTTGTAGTATTTATTTCTGAATTTCATTTCTATAACGCAAGGGTTTCCTTTTGGCGTTTCTCCAATAGCATCATAAAAAGTATTGTCTTTTCCGCACCACTTAAGAGCCCACCCGTCTAGGTTTAAGAGATCAACTGTTGCTTTCTCGTACTTATCAATTATGCTCATTCAGTAGGTCTTTCTATGCTCTCAAAATGAGTATTTAGTTTATTAATCATATGTTGGTAAATCTTACCATTGCAAGTACAAGGCTTACTATATTTTTTATTATAAACTTCTGCATAGTATTTAGCCACCATCTTAGCCTCCGATCCTTTTAAGTCTCCAGTCTTTTTTCTAAAGTCCTCCCAGTTACTGTATTGTTCTAGTGTCATTTTCTTTTTAATTTAAAATTGTCTAATTTATCTCGCCTCTCTTCGCACCCACAGTCTTCGCCCCAGATCTGCTTCACAAGCCATTTTACACCTATTGCTTTAAATATTTTTTCTAGTAAGCTCCCTATTTTCATATTTGTTTTTTATCTCTTCCTTTATTAATAGTACTGTGTTTCTTAGTGAAAAATAGCCTATGTTTGAGTGTCTGCTTAAAGCACTGATACTTACGTTGTTTAAAAAAACGTCTTGAAATATCTGACTAAAATATAGCTTTTTCATATCGCTGGCATTTAGTATACTGCTATCTAGGTCTATGTCATTTTCCTTGATCCACTCAAAAACGCACTCTATTTTATCCACTACTTCAGTCTCGCTGTAAGCCTCTTCGCTGCTTTCATTTATGCTTTCCTCTGTTTCAAAAATAAATCGTTTTTCCTTTCTTTTTAAATCGAAAACCATATTTCGTAATATAACATAGCACCCATAAAAATTAGGCTGATCTTTATTAAAAATGTAATCTGTTTCCTTGTCGTGCATTTTAAGGTAGAACTCTTGCACAATATCCTTTGCAGTGTCAATATTGCAACCAAGCTCTAAAACGTATTTAATCCAAAGCCTATTGTATTTATGTAATATTTCCAGCATCTTCTTTTACGTAAGTTATTGAAATTAAAACAACTGCTAACATAAGTTGTAAGGTAATCTGTTTCCCTTCCTGAATATCTTCCTCGTTATATAAAAAAAGAAAACCCAGCCCAGTTATAAAAGTGAACTGTATGGCTGGATTAAATTTGTCTGTTGTCGCTAGAAGCCCTATCAGTAGGGCTGCACAAGCAGTAAAGATGTATATAAGCATAATAAATTTTTTACTAATATACGCATTTTATTTTAAATACTTTTTAAAAACTTATTAGCCTTAGTGTCCTCTTCTATTTTTTTAATTAAATTTTGATCCTCAACAGAAAACCCAACGTTATTTTTAACAGAACGCAATGGCACTGGAAAGTCCAATGGTGTAGGTCTTCCGCCAGTTTCTACTTCTTTAACCTTTCTCACGTGTATTTGAGTAATCATAAAATCAGTAGGATGCTGAACGTACCTATGTATAACCCAAAAATCGTCAGCTCTATTAACAAACTTAGCGCCCCCTTCTACGTCTCCAGATTGAGGCGGTACTGGGTATCCAGCATATTTATGCTCAAACTTGTGCAATATTCTTATAGCCCCAGTATTTGCGTGTACATTTAACCAGATAGTTATATTGTTCTGTTTGCAGAAAATTCTAAACTCAGTAGTAGCTTGATAATCGTATTCGTGACCTCCAATACTCTTCATTAACTCTGGGTCTTTTACTATTGAATTATAAGGGTCAATCATAAAACCGTCATAGTCCCAAGCATCTTTGTATGCCTTAGCTAAAGAAATTAAGTCTCTGTATGTATATAATTTGTCTGGCGATATTATTTTAAAGTGATCGTCTATAAATTCCGTATGCTCTATAAATTCAAGCTCGTCAATCATATTAATAGGCTTATTTGCTAAATATTCCACTAGCTTTCGCACTATTGAATGTGGCTCGTTCTCACTACTAAATACAAGCCATTTCTTTTTGTGTTTTATTGAATAACATAGCATTAAAAATAACACTGCTGATGTTTTACCTACATTAGCCTGTCCTAAAATTACGTTAAAATTACTAGGCTTAAACCTTATATGCTCGTCTATGTCTGGAATGTCTAATCTTAAACCCTCTTTAATGCTTCCATTACGTATCTGTCTGAGCTTCTCTATTGTTTCGTGATAGTTTATTGTCATTGTTTTTTGTATTAAAAAAGGCTACCTTTCGATAGCCCTATTATTAAAATGGTAAGTCAGCTTTCTCTCTGTCTGGCATATGCTCCTTAGCAGTTACTGGTTTTTGATAGCCTTCCGTGGGTTTGAAAAATTTAGCATACATTTTGTTAGGATCACTTTTAGCTTTCAATATATCAAAAGTTAAAAATCCGTTGTTTTTCTCAGCCGTTTCTTTGTTCTCTTTTAGCCAAGCAATCATCTCGTCAGCCTTAACTGATACGTTTGTTACGATAAAGTCAAACTTGCCTTTTCTTGCAAATAAGAAATTCATAAATTCTGTGTTGTTGTTTTTGTCATTCATAGTTATTATATTTATTTATTTATTAATCCAGTTATACATTAATTCTGCGTCATTAATAAGAGTCTCAACGTCCGAAACTCTTTGTTGGTGAAAATTAGATGACGCTATTATGCAGCTTGTCCTTACATTTAAGTAAAGATCTTGACGCAGCCATTCACCCTTAACCTCTTTTTTGGTTTTAGTGTCTTCTCTAAATTCGTCTAGATCAAAAGACTCCTCTATGTATTCTTTGACTGTTTTCAAGTCTTCTCTAATTAATTTAGCATTATACATATCTTCATTAGTAACCGTATATTTTACAGTGTCCCCAACAGACCCGCTAAATTCTCCTTTTGAGAAAAAAGTGTAAGCTCTCCCGTCTTTGAAAGTAACTTTAGTTTTTTTCATTCCGTTCCACTGTCCTTCTGGATCGAGGTATTTTATAGTTCCGCTTTTCATATTATTTTATTTTAAAGGATTCGCTTTCGTCTTCTCCAAAAACCCCTAGTTCGTAGAAGCCTGTTAATTTCAGTACAGCTCTGCTCATAGCCCTCTTCTCAGCCATCTCTGGAACGTACCAACTGTTTGTGTTTCCGTCTTTGTAATTGTCTCCTTTTAGTGCTGATCCAAAAGTCTCTATTTTTTTACCGTCTTTCTCTGCATACGCTTTAAATACCGCATAGTTAGGTTCACATCTCACAACTTCGTAAGAAACGCTCATTTGTTCCAAAGCTTGTATTTTGTCAATTCCTTGGCGGGTAATAATAGTGTAGTGCTGATGCTTAAAAAAGTCATCTTTGTCTAGGCTATACTTTTTGTACAGCTCCATTAATTTGTCTTTGTTCATTGTTTATTTATTAAAGTTAAATTGTTTCGATACTTCAATTTGAGCTTCTAAAAACTCAATTCTTTTTTCTAATGCATCTACTCTTGCATTTAAATAGTCTACTGTGTCTGGGCTGGTCGCTCTTTTAACGTCTTCTTTGTAAGTCATTTTATATCTCTTCAAATAAGTCATACGCACTTCCGTACATTCCTGAAAGTAATTGCAAGCCTACGACACAGCCGTAAGTCAAATTACTAACGTAGTCGTTTTTTTTCAGCTCTTCAATAATAGCTTCTGTCCTGTAATCGGTTTCGCACTCTTCAGTAATAGCTTCTGTCCTGTAATCGGTTTCGCAAGTCAAAAGAGCCTTGTAGTCTTCTTTTAATCTGTCATAAAGATTGTTCATAATGTTATCTGTTTTAGTGTTTTATGTTTCAAATCTACAAAAAATAAACCATTCGCCAAAGTTATCAACAAAAAAAATAACTAAAAGTTTTTTAATTCACTAATAGTCATAACTATAATAATAAAAAAAAACCGCCCTTATACGGTTGTAGCGTATAAAAACGGTCATTTAAAACAATGATAACAAACCAGCAGTCAGAAACTGGCTATGCAAATTTAAGCTAAATTAAGTCTTTAACCAAATTTTCGTAATATTTTATTTTATCTTGTAACTCAACGTCCATTACTTTACTAGTTTCTCTGCTCCTAACAAGCATCTCTTCTGCCGTACCAGATCCGTATTTTATATCCAAACCTATGCTAAATTTATATTGTTCTCCGTACTTATATACATTGCAACCGACGCATTGTACTTGACAATTAACTTCGTTCCATCTAGTAGATAAGTTTTTTCTACTCATAAAATGTCCGTTCTGCATTCCTTTGCCCTTCCAGTACTCTTGTTTTCCACAAGTGAAGCATTCGACAATTCCATTGTCAGCCTCTCTAAGTCTTATGTACTGAGAAAATACATTGTCTAGCTTTTCAATTAATTTCTTTCTCTTGCTTTTCTTTGCCATTATCGTTTATTTTTTACAAAGTTATAAAAAAAATGCGAAATTGTTTTTTTCTTTGGAATATTTTTACTTTTTTCTATTATAGGCTATTATAGGCTAGTCTATTATAGGCTATTCTATTATAGGCTATATATATATAAAAAAAAACTATTATAGTCTAGGCTATAATAGACTCTCATATGTAGTCCACTTTGATTATTGCTTCCAGTATTTACTTATTTTCTCCATTGACCTAGCGCCAAAGTAACCGCCATAAACAAGTAGGAGCAGTGAAGACAGTAGATTTATCCACTCCTTGGCTATTTTAAAGCCTTGTAAGCAACTATCTAAAATTATATATAGGAATAGACTAGCCGTTAAAAAAGCTAGGCTTAGAGGCCTTATATTCTTGCTTAGCCAACTATCTGACTGCATATCGTATTGCCACCTCTTAGTAGTCTCTTGCATTTCGATCATATCAAAACGAAGTTCTTCTAGTAATATCTGCTTGTCTGTTTCAGAAAGTGTTTTATTTGTACTGATCTTATCCGCTAACAACTCCAGAGCCTCAATTCCAGTAACGTTTCCAGCGATTTTAAGTATTTCTGGTGCTACCTCCTTCCCTTGTTTTACAAGCCATCTTAAAGCATCTCCTACTCTTGTTGTTCCGTTTTCTTTTTTATAGTCTGGCATTAATATCTGTTGCTTATATTTTCGTACTCTTTTGTAGCATCAAAGCTAGGACATTCTTTGTTAGAAAAATCTCTATGTCCGTAGACAGTTCCACCGTAAGTATCTTTTAATTCACAAATTAAATTTACTAAAGACTCTTTTTGTTCATATGTTCTAGTGTCTTTTGCAGACTTCATTTCTGAGTCCATACCCCCAATATAGCATACTCCAATACTGTCAGAGTTGTGTCCCTTAGCGTGTGCCCCTTGTCTTTCAATCGGTCTACCAGAATGTACCACTCCGTCAATAGTTATAATAAAATGATAGCCAACGTCAGACCAGCCTCGCTCCTCAACGTGCCACCTTGTAACCTCTTCTGGCGATACGTCTCTACACTCTGGAGTAGCAGAGCAATGTATAATTATTTTATTTATTGTTCTCATTTTTTTTAATATGAGTTTCGTATATTTTTTGTGCTGTATATCCTATTGATAGTAATAGTAATATAATTTTTAGACTGTTTTCTATATGCGTAAAGCTCACTCCGAAAGTGACTGCGTTTAAAATTCCTATTTTCAAATCTTGTACTGTCATTGTATTTTATGTTCTAAATAAGATACGCCCATAAATTCGTGACACCCTTCATTGTCTAAATCTACACTGTAAGTCTTCCAACCGTAAGGGTGGTTTTCTAAATCCTTCCATAAGACGTCAATGTGAAATTTCTCACTAAATACTGGTTCCTTAATTATTTGCGTTTCTGCATTTTCGTTTAATTCGTATTCGCCATTTTCTAAAATTATATACCCTAGTTTAACAATGCAATGATTGTGCGTTGGGTACTCATTACCTTCAAAGTCAATTTCAATGCCTAAGTCAGAAATTTTTTGTAAAGCTTGCTCTTCGCTTTTAAAATTATATTTTCCTATTTTCATAACGTAGTTAGTTCTATTAATTCACTGTCTGTTAAAGATTCGTTGTAAACACTAGCCTCATAAACGTCCCCTTGAAAAGGGTTTGAAGTTGTATATCCAGCGTTGAATGAAAATTGACTTATACCGTTTAACGTTCCCGCGCTAGTGGTGGCTACATTTACGCCGTTTATGTAAATCTTCAAACTTCCGTTTCTTTCCCAAGCTACAGCAATTCTAAACCTCTGTTGGTCGTGATTATAACTGTAACTGAAAGATGGTGGAGCTGGTGCAAGCCCAACTTGTACTGATAGTTGACTGCTGGATGAAAATTGAAAAACAATTCTGTTATATCCCGAGGAGCCTTGTAACTTTATCATTGAAAGATTAGTGACGTTCTCTGCTTTTAAATCCAAAAATATAGTTCCTTTAGCAGCATTGTTTAGTAAAGCCGTTGAAGATATTTGGTCTCCTTGTCTTGAAGCAGTAAAATTTAAGGTTGGTATATAGCTTGAAGCTTTCGCCGCTAAAGACTCGAATTGAGCCCCCCAAACGTAAAGCCCATCTACACCATTGCCTAAAAATGTTTGACTTTGTTGATCGAACACTGCAACCCTTAAAATTGCGGAAGTAGCTCCTAAGCTAACTATTGCATTTATTTGTAACCTGTACCAGCCGTTTCCGTAGTCTTGGTACTCAAAAGCTGTTCCTATTGTAGTTCCAAATGTCTCCAATGTATCTAAGTCAAATTTAACCTGAGCAATTGTGCTAAAAGGCGAAGCAGAGTATGCCAAAAGTAACTCAACCTGACTGTAACCAGCCTTTTTTACAAAAACAGAGTAAGTTGATGAATAGCCATAGCCAGAACCAGTTATTATGTTTTGTACGTGATGGAATGTATTAACTGTATTTGGTATTATTTTATCGGCTCTTTCTACTCCCTTTGGGTCTATAGTATCGTTTCCTGTGACGCTTAGATTTGATTTTATCCAATTATTTTGAGTAAAATCTTCTGAATATATTTGTAAATTAGTTCTAGTTTCTTCACTCTTTAATCTAGGGCAAGAACTGTTTAGCCAGTCTAATGACGTGAGCCCTGAGAAAATTGGCTCTATTAGTCCATTCTCAGCAACTCTACTAGATCCCGTGGTTCTGTAAAAACCTAAGTCATTATCGCTATTTGCTGGTAAAAATGTAAATATTCTATAAGGTGCGTATCCGCTTGGTATTAATGCAAAATATGGTTTCTTCATTATCGTTCTATTATTATTGAGGTACTAGCTGAGTACCACCATTGTCCGTTTACTTGCAATCTTAAAGTAACAGTTTCTCCTTTGTTTATTTTTACTGTACGAAAAAAATCTAACACAACTGTTTCTCTTACATTATTGCCATAAGTTGCCGTTTGACTTCCTTTTAAAACGTTATCCACATAAACGCTTAAAGTTAAAGAGCTTCCGTTAGGAAACTGCCTAGAGCTATAAGGCATTGAGGAGAACATAAATTGACTAAAATAAGCGTCATAAGGTACTGGAATGCCTCCATAGGCAAACGGAAACGTCGTTGTACTACCAGTGTCATACAAAGTATATGTAGAAACTCCACTAATATAATGCCGCCAAGTTACGGTCATTTTTTCAGTAGTTAAACCTCTCTCAGTAAACTGTCGTGACCGAGCCGTTATAATTCTATCAGTAGAAGTCATTTATTTCTTTTTTCTCCTTATTAAATGTTTTCTTTCTTTTTTTAAATAAGCTATTAACTTATTAAAATTTTTCTTTTTTATTTTATACGGCATAAATTATCTATAAAACCCACCCTACAAAGTTAGCGTCTTTGTCTGGGTACATATCTGCGTTTTGGTTTGTGTTATACTCTGGAAACAAATTATTATTAAAGCACATATAATCAATAAATCGTCTAGTATAAAACTCTGCGAAATTTCTGTGTCTTTGACCTAAAAAATCCACTTCTGTTTTTGAAGGGCTTTCTGAGTTTTCTGACTTATGCTTAAATAGCCCTCCGTTTTTTAATTCATAACTAGCAAATGGCAAATAATCGACCATAGCAAAGTGTATTAGCATAGGTTGTATGTAATCATTTACTAACGCTAAGTAGTCTCCAGTAAGCGTGTTATTTAATATATCCGCAGAAATTCTATCATATAAGCTAGTGCCTAAATAGTTCTGTATGTGCATCTGTTGTGCGATCCTAATAAAGTAAATAAACTTATCCGTATCGACGTTTCCGTCTATAATACTGTTTTTTACTAAATCTTGTCTTTTAATAAATAATGCTGTTGCCATATTATTTTCTCCAATAGTTATTTTTAGCTGACGCAATCTGCGCGACCTCTGGTGCGTTTACTGGCATTTTAGCTTCCTTTCTTAAGCTAGGATCAAGCTCCATTATTTTAGCCCTTGCTTCTGCCACTGAAATTTGTTTGTTATTTTTTCTTAGATAAGTTCTACGTTCCCAGTAATGAGAGCAGTTAACTCCACCCTTGTAAAGCCATATATTGTACGAGCTTTCTCCGCTAGGCGCAAACTGTGAATTATCTGAGCTTTGCTTGTCTAAGTCTTCCTTTCTGTAAACCTTATCTGCTGATAGCATTTTATCACAAAAATCTCTAGTTTTTCCTTCTGTTGAACGCCCAGTAGTATATTTGTATCTTACTTTTAAAATCGACGTATCTTGTTCACTAACTTTAGCTGGACTACTTGAAATCGCACTTGCAAATTTTATACTAGAGTTTAATTTATCGTCGTATTCATTAGCTGGTCTAGTATCTATAAGTTCATATTCACTTAAGTCTTCGTCTTCTATATTCATTAACGAATTGTAAATGTCACTCTTTAATCTGTCTATGTCTTCCAAGGGCACGCAATTAGGCACTTCTTTGCCGTCATTAATCTTAGTTCCGATTTGCTCATATCCGTCCCAGCAAGGTGCCTTAAGTTGAGTAGAAAGCTTTTCTCCAGTCTCCTCTTCGACTTGCTCCTTAGTCATTGCATTTTCTAAGTCTATAAATTCTAAAGGTTGTAGTGTTCTAAAATAAAGGTTTAAAGTTATACCGTTAAAAGCCAGTATGTTATCGAAAGCACCTATTAGCAAATTTTGAAAAGGTCTAATGACCGTATTATCCATTAACACGCTTGCAGTCTTTAGCTCCTCTGCGTTGTTACCCAAACCAGTGTTGTCTTTAATTCCTAAAAGCATAGGGCTTATAATTCTATGGCTAACCATTACTTTGCTCATAGACTCTTCGCTCAAAAACTGATACTGCTGATGTGCGTCGCTTAATTGAACTGGCTCGACAGTAGCACCAGACTCATTGTTATCGTTAAAACTTAAGATAAAGCGACCAGCATTGCTAGAACCGCTAAATTTTTCTCGTATTTTATTCTCAATTATACTTCGCTCCTCTTCGTCTGGTATTCCATTGTTAAAGTTAATTAACATACTAGGTGCTAAACCGTTCATTATATTGTTTAAATGGTAGTTAGCAATTTCCTCTTCTAGCTCAGCATACTGTAAACCCCCTTGGTAATCTACTGGTGAATAGTAATAAAAACCAGCTCTATAAGGTTTAACACAGTAAATTTCAATGTTTTCTTTAGAAGTGCCAAACGCTGCTAGTCTTTCTGGCTCGTCAGAGGGCTTCACTTCGCTCCAATCCGCCATATAGTAGTATGAGTCGACTTCTCCTTCTTCGTTCGCCTTACCGCTTCTAAGAGTTTCTATTGGAAAGTGAGCAACCTCTATTATTCTTGTATGTTTTTTATTATACACAACTTGCATAGCACATTGTCCCATTAACTTCAAGTCGTATGATAGTTTTCTTACGTCATCGTCTTTTAGTAAAGACTTCATTTGCGCATACTCGTCTGGTCTTTTATTGCTATTTGTAGCATCAATCCCTCTGCCGAATATCATTTGGCTAATACCATTAATAGCTGCATTGTTAGTTGCGCTTCCATTGTACCTATCAATCAAAAACTGGTAGTAATTATTGTCTTCTCCGTATGCTACCCAGTTCTTGTTTTTATACTCTTTAACCTCTGGTGTAGTATAGGTGCTTAAATTTACAATTCTTATGCTCATATTATTACGTAATCGTTATTATAGCTATCTTCAGTAATATACTGATCCTTATTAATGCTGTAGTAGTTATTTGTTGACTGATTAACATACTGGTTAGTACAAAAAACTTTGTCTTTGTATATAATATCATTGTTTATGGAGTTAATTAATTCCAATGTATAAAAATTATTTTCTACTAAAGTACCAAACTGTCCATAAAAAGTTAGATAGTTTCCTTCTATTGAAGTTGTTGATCCGACCTCTATTGTTACATTTGTTGTTTCGTTTCTTAGCCTTGCCGTCAAATCACTTAGTATGAATTGTCTGGGTATGACGTAAAAAGTCTTGTCTCCACTCGTGCTTATTAACTTCATATTAATATAACGTTTTTTTTTAAAATTTTGCACAAAAAAAAGGGCAACCGTTAAGCTACCCCTGTTTTATTCTTAATATTACTTTTAAGCCGTAATCTGAACTGTAGAAGTAACCGCAAAAACAATTGTAGGATCTACAAATAAAGCTGGTAAAGTTTCTTGCGCAGCCATAGTCAATGTAAATCCACTTAAATCGCCCATAGCAGCTCCAGTAACGATAGTTCCACCGCTACAGTCAGCGCCATTATAAGCTCCTACTAAAAAGAAGTTTCCGTTATAGTCTTCTACCATAACGTGAGGTCTAGCTTTAACTATCTCAATTAACTCTTGTTGAGTAGCTAAATCTAATTTAGTTAATGTTAAATTTAATGTCTGCTCGTAAAAAGCAGTCCCGTTTTCTCTACTAGAAGTAATAGTCTGCTCTAAGCTAGAGTTTCCTTTTACATCATATTTGTAAAATTCTAATTCTGGTGAAGCGTTACCGAATCCAGTAACCTCGCCAGCTGGAGCTGTCAAAGTTCCCATTGTTCCAAAGTCAGCGAAATAAGCAGCTTTAATGCCACCTACGCTATCTTTACAAGGTACTTTACGTCCAGTGTTTAATAAACAAGCCATATATTTTTTTGTTTTAAAATAAAAAAGGGTAGGCGAAAACCCACCCTTTAAAATTTGATTAATTATTTGTTATGCGGTGTAGTATACAATTTCGCTACCAATGCCGTACTCAACGCCAGAAGTAAATCTCATTATCATACGTACATTTTGTGAACCGTCAAGGTCTGACATATCCAAAACCTTCACTTCATTAGCATCTGAAAGTAACCCAGTCCCAAAGAATAAGTTAGATCGTTGAGCTAATACCATATTGTTGTCAGCTAATCCATTAGCAACAAAGATATTAATTCCGTCGAAAGACAAACCGCCAGATCCGTTGTACCATTGTGTACCCTTGTCATCTGTACCAGCAGCACCTCCAGTTAGCAGTGAAAATCCACCTAAAGCTCTTACATAAGCTTTTGCTATATTCTGCGAAACGTATAAAAATAAGTCGTCAGAACCGTAAAGTGAGCTAGGTAGTAAGTCTACTGTGTCACCCATCTTAGCAATTACGTTAGTTGGTGTAATAGCAGCTGTTGTAGGTACATCAATTACAGTTGCATCAGCTAAAAATTTAGTTGTAAATCCGTCAAATTCTCCAGCATTAGCAGTAACGCCTCTCCAGATATTTTGCTCAGTTTTCTCAGCTACTTTAGCAGCTACGTAAGCGATTAAATAATCTGCGAATTTAGGTGGTAAGTTATCGTAAGCCGATACACCCATTTGCATAGCCTCCCAGTCAGAACGGAAGTCTTTTTTACAAAGTTGTAAGTTTACTTGAAACTCTTCAGGCGTTAAAATTCTCTCAGTTAAAGTTACTACGTCATTCTCAGTAGTAAAGTCACAAGTTCCGTCTACGATAATAGATCCAACTGCAAGTTTCTTAATTACTTCTTGGTATTTTACATTTGATTTGATTGTGACACCACCATTAGCTAGTGTGTTTCCAGAAAATAAAGCAGCAGCTATATATTCTCCAGCAAATTCTCCAGCATATGTCGTACTCAATCCGTTTAGCGATCCGCTTGGGTTAGCTACGTCTCTTAATTTTACGTTTTTTCTCATTATTATTTGTTTAGTTTATTTAATACTCGGTCTAATATTGTTTCTTGTCTGTTTTCTGACAATTTAATGCCACTTCTTTTTGAGGTTTGCTTTTCTGGTGAGTGTCTGAACTTTTTGCTCATTTCTGTTTTCTCTTCTTTCTCCTCTTTCTTTGGAGCTTCCTCGAATTTCTTTTTAAGATCTTCAATCTCTTTCTTTACCTCTTCAATCACTGGAGCAATTACCTCAACAACTGCGTCAACAATAGCAGCAACCTCTGGTGCAATCTCTGCTGGTACCTCTGTCTCGATAGTTTCGTCCTCAGCCTCAACCTCAACGTCTTCTGCTGGAGCTTCTTCGCTACCAATAGAAGCAATAATGCCCTCCTCTTCAATAATTAAAGCACTTCCGTCTTCAAGCGAATACTCGCCAATAGGTAAAGCTACTTTGTCATCTTCTGTAACGATAAAAACAGACTGCCCAGCCTCAAAGCTTTCTGCCTCGATCACTGTGCCATTGTCTAACTTCATTTCTGCTAACTTTACGTCTGCATTTAGAAGTTTTTTTATCTTACTTAACATCTCTGTTGTTTTCATATATATATTTATTTAATTAATTCCTTGTAATGTAATCTAAGTTAATATTTTCAAGCTCGTCAATTACCGCTTCTGCATCTATGTAAGCATTTTCTAGCCTATCTATAAAGTCTGGGTAAATTTCACCAACTTGTGCCTTAACTTGGTTGTAAACTTCATTCTGTGTAACGTCTACTCCTAACTCGTCAGCTAATCTCTCATAAGTTATTAAAGCATTTTCACCGTCAATATACCTATTTTTAAAGTCTTCCTCTTGAAAGTTCTGCGTATCTAGGTATTTAGTCTCAAATTTAGCTATCTCATTTTCAAAAGCCGCAATGGAGTTACTTAGTTCATAAGAAGCTCCAGCTAAATCATCTGTAATCCTAAAAGCAACTTGGTCTACTTCATTTAAGTCTAACCAGTCTTGTAAATCGCTTACTGCTGATAGCTCAGTTTTCTGCTCTTTAGTTATTTTCTTTAATATTGCAAATACTTTATTATCCATAGTTTGTTTTTTAATATCCAATTGCTAACTCTCTCGCCTCTCTTAAAATGTCGTCATCAAATAAAACTCCTA